>JBDRPH010000024.1:0-3913 GCA_043827245.1 Minisyncoccota bacterium
TTCTAAAGTATGACCCCACTGACGGACGTAGTACTGCCAGTTTTGGGTTTGATATTGAGTTAAGCCGGTTGGGGGATTGGGTGCTTCAATAGCCAAAACTAGGAGTTGGGTTTTCTCTGCTGTTTGAATTAGAAATCTAGCTAAGTCGCTGGGGAATAAATAACTATCCCGATTTTCCTGGGCGGGCTGGGGGTTTTTGGGGTCAAAAATCAAAAATGATTTTTGACCCTGTCTAATGGTTTTAAAAATGGCAGTTTGGTCGTGTCTTAAACCTAACTTGGGATCAAAGATGTGGTCAACTGTCAGCAAAAATTCCCCCAGCTGATCGGCATTAAAATCTTGGAGATTGAGTTGCTTGATGTCTTTGATTTGAGAAAGGTTGGCTCCAATAAATTTGGGTGGATTGCCACTTGGATCTGGGTTTTGCTCACCCATGACCGGTGGCTCTTGAACGGTTGTGGGCAAGGGAGATGGACCACCGTCTGTAGTCGAGGCTTGATCGCCTAAACCAAAAGCGGGCGGACCGCCCGCCATCTGCACGCCAGAATCGTCCGACCCATCTGGAGGTTGGAAATAATCATTTGCCACAACTCTTATTATAGCGGGAAGACCAGCCAAAAATTAGTCTAAATTTTTGAAGCAATTCTATGCGGATTCAGATCAGGGTGATATAATTTGCACTGACTTATGAGTGAAAGAAATCCGTCAGGTCAACCCGATGCCACTCCGCCATCTTCAACAGGAGGTAGAGAGCCAAGCGCTGACGATAGAAGTGCAGCTAATCGAGAAATTATTGCTTTAATTCCAAAAATATCTACTGTCATGGGTGAGTTTATAAACAAGGTTATTCCTTATATCAAAGCTCATGTGGGTGAATTACCTCAAGACTATTTAGACGATATTGAAGATAAAATTTTAAATATTACTTTAGATCTTGAAATGTTGACTTCGTTGAGCGTAACAACGGGTAACGACGTAACTAGATTAAGAGTAGCTGTGCAGAATACTGTGGACAGAGTTAATCGAGAAATTAAAAGCAAGACGGGCGCTGGTTCAGGAAACACACCTCCGCCACCAGATATAGTAGCCCCACCCGTTGTAAACTCGCCAGATCCAACCGGTGGCGGACCTCCTCCACCACCCGAGCCACCTGCGCCACCTGTGGAAGCCGAACCTCCCACTGGTCCAGATTTTGAACAAGAACTTGAAAATATTAGAATCAGTCTTGACAGTGGTTTTTTTAGTCCAGAATCAGCTAAAGATGAACTAGAACAATTAGTTCGTCAAAGAAGAGCTGAATTTCAAACCCTGGATGCTACAACTAGAGATAGAATACTAGTAATAATTAGAGCTCTAAGAGCTAGACTTCAGGCTCCACAGATTCCTCAGCCTCCTCAAGCTCCGCCAATAGCGCCGCCACCAGATATAAATCGCAATGCAGAGAGAAACATAGACGATCTTTCTGATGAAGATTTGGTTGAAGAAATGATGAGGCAGGGAGTAGATCCCGCAGCTACTAGTACTGTTTACGTTGATCCAGGCGGATCTCAGTATCGTAGAGATCTTTGGACAGAGTTTCATAACAGATTTGGTGTCAATTCAAGAGACACTTCTGAGGTGAGGCAGTACAAATTGGAATGGTGGGTATACGCTCAGGTTCATTGGGCGAAAGAAATCAACGAAGAAGAGGGTCAAGTTCCAAGCTGTGTTCACAGCAAGCTTTTTCCAGAACTGACCGGAAAAGAAGGCAGGAGTCATCGAAAACTTGAAAGAGAGCAATTGCTTCAGGTCACAACTTTTCATCCGATCTATGGTGAATACGTTAGAAAAATTTTACAAGAAATCATAGAAAAAGTTGCAGACAAAAAAAATAGGGAATTTTCAAAATACGACAGAAAAAATTATGAATATCTTTGTGGTTCTGGCGAGGGTCGCTCATTAATAGATAATTATATTAGTGATCACTATAGAAATACAATGATGTTAAATTTGTATCAAGATCTCAATGAAGATGAAAGAGGCAAGAAAATTGATCGGATACTAAAATTAACCCTCAACCTTTTCTTACTCTTTGATTTGCTTTCGGTGTCATTGGCTGAACGACAAACCCAAACGACAACTCGCATCCACGGCATGACAGTCAAAGAAGATGATTGGATTTGGCTTTCACGTCCTGATGCTGCTACGGTTCACAGAATACAGAGGTATAATATTTTAAGTGATTGGTCTGCATGGTGGCTAGTTGTTCAATCAGAAGTTCCAAGAAATTATGGTAGAAATGGGCAACCAGAATATCATAAACAACTGGAAAAAATTCGAGATAAACTCAAACTTCAGCAAGAGTGTTATTATCCTACCGATTCGTTTAGTGGTGAGGCAAATGGTATTCCCCCTTCATCAATTTTGGAACCAACTTTCCCAGATACGTTCGGCTTTTTAACTTTACAAAAAGGAGAAATGCTGGTTTTTGGCAATGAGGTTTGGGGATTTAACCGAGCAGGAGAGTATCAAGAATTGGGAACTGTGACCACAAGGGGAAAATACAGAGGTCCTGAAACCGATCCTGGTGATGGTGATGAAATTAAGTCAGTTTGGACAACTGACAATTATCAGTTAGCTCTTTCGGCATGGAAAGACATGTTGTTGTTAGTTTTGGGTGATTTGCCTCAAAAAATTACAGAAGAAATGTTGTTTGAAAGCTATGCCAAAGGCGATGATGGCAAAGAAATGGGATTGCTTGATACCTTTGTTAAAGGTGGACCCGATAGAATGAAGTTGTTTCCAGGAAATCATCAGAAAGCACTCCAACCTCTTTTGACTTGGTTTTTACTTAGAGTTATCGCTCGCTTGGCCGTAAGTGAACAAAGAAAGACCTACATTCATAAGGAGATAGTTGAGAGACTAAGAGGTACATATAAGTCGGGAGGAGGCTTAGAATCGTTTACAGACCAAATTGATGGAGCTATCAGAGCTATTTCCAATGGTACAAATGGAACGAGAATGGGCGATTGTTTCAAAGATCCTAAATATTTAAGAAGAGGTAATAGAAAAATATATGCAGATTGTATTTATAAGGAAAAGAAAATGAGCATTCCGGCTCCAGTCATATCTCATTTGTTACCAGCTGGGCAAACGCAAGAAGAATATAAAAAATACAGAAAGATTGTAGACGGTTTAGTGGCAATTCCTGACCCTGGAGTTAGCAGGGTGAAATCAATGGTACGAATTGATGAACAGGGAGGCAAGGACAGCCACTAAGATGAGGCTGGTGGATTGCCGGAACCTGGTGAAGGTGTTTCATCTTTCTCTTTACCTCCAGCAATTCTCTCCAATAGCCTTCTTGTATTATCAGGTTGAAAGAGTCTGCCATCTCGAATATCATCAATAGTTTTTCGCATATTTTGCCCAGTTTGCCAGCCACGAGATAGTCCACCCTTACTTCTATCATCTCCTTGGCTTAATGCGCCACCTCTGTAACTTAAAATATTACCCTCTCTGTCCTTGACAGCAGATCCTCTGAGAGCAGCATCCTTGATGCTTCTCCAAGTTTTCGGTTCCTGTCGATTAAGTAAGTGGGCTCCGGCACCAAGTGCGCCACTTCCAACTGTGCCCCCAATAGATGTGGCAAAAGGTAAGCCATAATCAGCGCTACGACCAAGATTTTTACCAGCAGTACTGGCTAACCATAGACCCAATCCATCCTTATTGACTAATGGCTCTTTGATTTTTTTCACAATATCCGGCAGAGACAGAATGATGGCTAAACCCATCAAGGCACTTAAGGCTCCGGTGTCCGAATTGTTGAGTAAAAATGGTGGGTTAAAACCACCCTGGGTTCTAGAGCCCATAGCGGTGAATTGATAAAACATAATTACCACCAGCAAGACTGTAGGGAAGGGTAGTAAGTTGCCAA
>JBDRPH010000025.1:0-6421 GCA_043827245.1 Minisyncoccota bacterium
AACAATATGGTTTTCAGGAGTATCAAATTACCTCGAGAGAGAGCTTTGGTTGGTAGTTTGATTGATTAATTTCCTCAATTAAAACCACAATCATCTCAAGTAGAGTCACTAGGGCCACAAAAAAATCCCGACTAGTCGGGACTCTTTTGTCTCAGAACGTACTTCCCGGTGAGAGAAAACCTTCTGAGTTATCCTCTAATATATCAAAATGGGTCACATTGTCAACAAGCAAAAGCCTATAACTGGTTTTCTTGGCCTAAAGTCAGAAAAATGTCAGCTTGAGTAAATTAAAAATGAAGTTTACTTGGAAAACTCTAGCACGTTAGTATCATTTTCTTTGAGTTCTAACCCCAAGGCTCGGTCGTCATAGCGCATCTCAGCCATAAATTGATTAACACCATCAGCCCAAGTTTGACTAGAAGCATACTTCTGCCCCACCATTTCGGTGGTAATCCTACCCTGATCGACATAAAACGAGCGTAATTCCTTGGCCGCCCGCTCAAAACCTTCTTCATAGCTGGTAAAGTCCAAAGTTCCCTCGGAATGAATACCAAACCCCAGACAGTTATGAGGTGCGTCAGAATGAGTGTTTTTGCACAGATTACTCTCTCTCATGGCAATAGCTGGCAACAAACGAAAGTCTAGATTGTAAGTATCTGCAATCTCTACCAAACGCCGAGCATAATAATCATAGGGAGTCATGGGTGATTTGTATCTTTCTAGGAAATTGGCCACGATGGCCGCCCTAGCATCTTGGTTTTCGACGATGGTTTGCACTCCCCTAATGTCAGGATTATTCTCATCTGCTTCAGCCAAGGTTTCGTTGGACTCTGCTTCAAATTCTCCTGGGAAAGCAAACATCTTTTTTTGCGACAGATTGACATAATGCACGCCAGCCATACTGATCAAAATTACTCCAGCAGTCAGTAGGAGCCAAGCATAGGTCAAAAATAATGATTGCAGTCGTAGTTTTTTAAACATTTTTGAGTTTTCTTAGTATATCAGCTCTCGACAAAGACTGTAAAAAATGTTATCCTATAATAATTGATATATCAGGCAAATATGAAAAAGACCTTCATTAGCACTCTCTTGGCTTTTCTGCTAATTCCTATCTTGGCCGTGTCAACGGTCCAGGCTAGCGAATTTGGCGTGCACATTTTGCGCCCACAAGAAATTTCTCAAGCCAAGGATTTTTTGACTGATGAAACTAATCAAACCAATTGGCACTATATCACGATTCCCCTCCCCTTGGACGACTTGGATCAGCCAGACCAGTGGCGAGAATTCTTTCGTGTCGCCCGACAAGAACAGCTAATTCCCCTCATTCGTTTGGCTACTCGATTTGATCCCGAGCTTGGCGCTTGGGAGATCCCCACTCATAAGGATATTATCGATTTATTCACTTTTCTCAATCAGTTCGAGTGGCCTACCGACGAGCGTTATGTGATTGCTTTCAATGAAGTCAATCATGCCGCCGAATGGGGCAATCAGCTCGATCCGGCCTCTTACGCTCGTATCTTGAAATTTACCGCCAGCTGGGCACATACCGAGGGCAAAAACTACCAAGTTTTACCAGCGGCAATGGATCTGGCGGCACCCAATGGCACCAAAACCAAGGAAGCTTTTAATTATCTGGCTCAGATGTATGCCGCCGACCCTGAGGTTTTCGATTATCTTGATTTATGGAACTCGCACTCTTATCCCAATCCTGGTTTTAGCTCATCCCCTACTCGTACGACTCAAAACTCAGTGCGCGGTTTTATTCACGAACTCGCTTGGCTGAAAAACAAAACTGGACGTGATTTTGAAACCTTTATCACTGAAACCGGCTGGATTAATACTCCGCAAACCTCTCGATGGCTGACTGGCTACTACCTCTATTCTCTCCAACACGTGTGGTCTCATCCACAAGTCAAAGGTGTTACTCCTTTCTTACTCAAAGGCGATCCTGGTCCGTTCTCAGAATTCGGCTTCTTGGATTACGCTGATCAGCCCACTGCTCAATACAACGCGGTCAAGGAAGCCTTCAAACTTTTTCAAGAAAAATCTTAAGCTAGAATATTTACCGCTAATATCTTAGAATAACTCGGTTGTTCCACTCAAGAATTGTGATACAGTTGGAGAGATCAACAACGCGGGTGTAGCTCAACGGTCAGAGCTTCAGTTTTCCAAACTGATGACGAGGGTTCGACTCCCTTCACCCGCTCCAAGATAAGTTATAATTTACCCAATGACGAAAGAAAACAAGCCAAATACTGAATGGCACCCCCCGGCAAAAGAAATAGGCGGTGTGGATATTCAAGAGTATTTTGCTTTGATGTTTGTATTTGAAATTTTGGGATTTAAGCTCCAGAAAAATAAAAATTTTAAAAATTATCCTGTCTTTGCTGGACTTGAGGAAATTATTGACAGGGTAAAAGAAATAGAAAATCTTTTGAAGAAAAAAAAATTGTATTTTTATAAATCAAACGGATCCATATATGCAGATTATAAAATCATGGGAAATAGATTTTTCGAGAAGCATAGTTTTGAAAGCACATCCGATCAATTTAAATTAGAAATTACTACACAAGAAGCCCTGCAATTAGCCAGGAAAATAGTGGCTAGTTGGGATTGGCAACAATAATTTCTCAACATTTTTTTAAATTAATTCTTCCTTTGCAGTTTTGGCCAATTGATGTAATATTCTGATATGAATCGATTGGGAAATATAGAAACAGTGGTGCTAGATTTTGATGGTGTGCTGGCAATAATGCCTCCTGATTTTTGGACTCCTTTGAAATTAAAAGCGTTGGCTAAAATTGTTGGAAAAGAAGTAACCACAGAAGATGAAATTTTTAAAGAATATACAAAATTGGGCGAAAATCCTGAAATAGGTTGGAGAAATGCATATTTGCAGGTGGGAGGAAAACACGAAGATTTTTCAGAGATAATCAATAACGCTAGTAAAGCAGAATATTTAGAATTTGATCCTGAACTTTTAAGAATCATCGAAGCTTTAAATGAAGTATTTGGGAAAATCGTAGTATTTTCTGGTTCCAATTACGGACCAGTGGTTGACGGATTGCAAGTGCTTCTAAGAGATAGCGGAGCCTTAAAATTTTTTCGTCGTATTATCACCTCAGATGTGCTAGAGGGAAAAGTAGGCAAGCCAGATCCGCAGGCTTATAAACAAATGCTGGAAATGCTGGAATTGGAAAAATTAAGAGACAAAGCACAAAAAGGCGACAAAGTACAAAAAAAAGATGTTAAAAAGATAAATCCGAAAACAGCCGTACTAGTAGATGATTCAATATCTGAAATTGTCACAGCCAGAGGAATGGGAATGAGGACAATATTGGTGGGCAATCATCCAGATACAGCGGTGGAATATGCTCAACCAGACGCTCAGATTGAGAATATTTATGGTTTGCTGGCAATTTTAACTGAAGAATAATATCGGGAAGTAGTGCGAAGATTGAGTTAGATTGGGTCAAAAATGACTGAAATTATGCCAGTATATAATTGAGTGAAATATGTATAAATTATTCTTTCGCCGATAAAATAAATTTATGCAGCAAACATTTTTAATCATTTTCGCCCTATTTAACTTTTTAGTTTTTCTCAAAGCTTTTCATGAATGCAAAACGAAGAAAAATGCTTTTGGTCTGACTCCCCTTTTAACTCTAATCGGCGCTTTTGTTTGGGCAGATGCGGTAGTGTTTGGTTTGTTTTGGACCATAGTTTCGTTAGCAGCGTGGCTGATGAATGATTGGTTGTTATTTTTATTGGTAGTCTCGCTATTTTGGGTAGTTCGTAGTGCAGGAGAAACAATTTATTGGTTCAATCAGCAGTTTTCCACCGTTGATCGCAATCCCCCAGAAAAACACATGTTTTATTCCATTTTTCACAATGATTCTGTCTGGTTTGTCCATCAGATTATTTGGCAGTGTGTGACGGTGCTTTCCGCTGTTGCCTCTCTTTATTTTGGTTGGGCTTGGTTACAGGCACTGCCCAACGGGCTTTAAATTTGCTTTAATAGTGACGTGGATCAAATTATTATTTTTGTACTAGGTTTAGCTGGTTTGTGGTTTGGCGCTGAGTTGGTGATCAAAGGAGCGTTGGGTTTGGCGCGCCAATTTGGCCTAAGTGAGAGTTTCATTGGCTTGATTGTTTTGGCGCTGGGTACTGATTTGCCAGAAATTATGGTGTCAGTGACCGGAGCTATTGAACAGCTTCATGGAGTTAATACTTCCGGAATTATTGTGGGCAATGTGATTGGTTCCAATATGAGTAATATGGTATTTGTCTTGGGATCGGTAGGGTTACTGGGTGGCTCGATGGTGATTAATAAAAAGGAAATGTGGAAACAAAGTTTGGCGGTAGTGGCGGCCACGTTATTGTTCTTGGTGCTTTCTGCTGATGGAGTACTGAGTCGAAGCGAAGGATGGATGTTTTTAACCGCCTATTTATTTTATTTTATTTTTGTCAGTAAAACACAGCCCAAACGAGCCAAGAAAAAGCACAAACAGCAATCTTTGTGGAAACTAGGTGGGATTTTATTAGTGGGCATTATTTTATTGGGTGAAGCTTCTAACAGAGTGGTTGGCTCCGGCATAGAGATCGCTGCTGCTTTGGGAGTCAGTCAGCTAGTGGTGGGAGCAATTTTGGTGGGAGTAGGCACTAGTTTGCCGGAGCTGGTAGTTTCCACTAAGGCAGTTTTGAGTGGAGCTGATGATCTATCGGTATCCAATTTAGTTGGCAGTAATATTATTAATATTTTATTGGCTTTAGGCATTGCCGCCGTCATTTCTGGTTTGACGATCGAGCGGCAAGTAGCTCAATTTGATCTGCCATTCCTGTTATTTACGATGATCGTAGTGGCGATGTTTACGCTCTCGCGGGGCAAACTAGAGCGCAAGGAGTCACTTTTGCTGTTGAGTCTGTACGCTGTTTATGTGGCTCTCAAATTACTGGGTTGGTAGTTACTCATGACAATTTTAGTTTTCTCGGTTAAAATCTCCTCTTATGAGTAAAGTAAAAGCTGGCAACATCAAAAAAGGCATGCACATTGCTCACAATGGCAGACCTCACGTGGTCACTTGGACACATTTTGGTTCAATGGGTAGGGGCTCCGCTTTCATGCGCACCAAACTCAAAGATCTCAAGTCTGGCTCTACTGTGGACTATACCTTCAAATCTCATGATATTGCCGAAGAACTAGATATAGAGCTTAAAGAATTACAGTTTTTATATCGTACCGAAGACGAAGTAGTGTTGATGGATCCTAGAGATTTTGAACAGATGAGCGTTGAAGTTTCATTATTAGATGGCAAAGAGGAGTTCTTGGCACCAGAAATGAAGGTTTACGTTCAACTTTTTGAAGAGAAACCGATCGGTATCAGTTTACCCCCCAAAGTAGAGATGATGGTGGAGCAAGCAGAAGATGCAGTGTCTGGAGATCGGCAAACTGCCGGTAAAAAAGCGGTTACCATGGAATCAGGTTTGATTGTTCAGGCTCCACTGTTTATTAAAAAGGGCGATCGCTTGATCATTGATGTGGAAACTGGTCAATATATTTCTCGCAAAAATTAACCTGATTAAGAAGTGCTCTTGCGGTATAATGTGTCTGAATAAATGGGTCCGTAGCTCAGTTGGTTAGAGCGACAGCCTTTTAAGCTGTGCGTCCCGGGTTCGAGTCCCGGCGGACTCACCATTTTCAAGCAAACAATTAGTTGGGACGAGAAGTTTATCCCGCCGTGGCGGGAAGTCCCGGCGGACTCACCATTTAAGTAGTTGATCCCCTCCCCTTTTTCCTCCATAATGAGTTTAGTAGTTTTTTCATGATCTATGGCTGATACTAAACACCTTCTCTATATTTTACCTGACGTGGCTTACTCCGTAGAGCTAGTGCCGAGTGGTGATAGTGGCGGTTATACGATTCGTGACTATCTGCAAGTCAATGGTGATTTTATGAATGAGAATGAACTTTTGGAGAATAATCTCAAAAAGTTAATTGGTAAGTTGCAACCTCAAGCTTATGACCTTATTTTACCGGATTTTTTGTTTACCAATACAGTAATCAATGTTGATAAAACCGGCGAAGAGGAAGTTAAAAAGTACTTAGCCAGCGAATTAATTCCCAGTTTGGATATCTCTGCTGAAAGTCATGCTATTCAGACTTTTGTATTGACTGAATTGAAAGGCTCATCCAAAGCTCAGTTGTCTGCTTTGGAGTTGAGTGTGTTGGAACCCTTGCGCGCTACTTTTATTGACGGTCCATCAATCAAAAACATCTATCCGTTAAGTTGGACACTCAAATCTCTCATTTCTCTGGAACCATCAATTAGTTTGGTGCAGATGGGAGCTAATCTATATTTAGCCCAACACTACATTGGCGTGGATCAAGCCATTAGCGCCAGTGCCGAAGATGCAGAAAAAT
>JBDRPH010000026.1:0-3029 GCA_043827245.1 Minisyncoccota bacterium
CTATTAAGTTTAGCGATTTCTTTTCCTTTAGCTACTCTAAAAACTATTTCTTCTATTAAATTAGAGCGTAAATTACTATTCAGCAAATTAATCATTCCTCAAATTTTCGAGCAATTAGTTTTTTATGGCTTGTTAGTTTATTTGGCTTGGCATGGAATGGGTGTACTGTCTTATGCTTATGCAATCGTAGCCCGGTCTATTGTAGGTGTAATAGTGATGTGGCTGATTGAGCCGTGGCGAGAAATTGGTTTGCGGTGGAACATCAAAGTGCTCAAATCTCTATTGAGTTACGGCGTGAAATTTCAGCTCAATGATTTTTTGGCTCGCATCAAAGATCAACTATTCTTTTTGGGTTTGGGAGTATTTTTACCCCTAGACCAATTCGGTTATATTCAATGGGCTAAAAGCTGGTCTCAGTATCCATACAATCTTACTGTACAAAATGTTTTAGCTATCACTTTCCCGACTTATTCTCGATTGCAGTCTAGAACTGACTTGCTCAAAAAAGCGGTTGAAAAGTCGCTCTTTTTTATTTCCTTGGCTATTTTTCCTATTTTGACGGCCATGAGTGTTTTCATTTGGCCACTAACCCAGGTAGTGGAAAAGTATCGACAATGGGAGCCAGCCGTAGTTAGTTTCATTTTATTTGCCCTGAGCATTGGTTGGGCGGCTCTTTCCACACCGTTGGTTAATACGCTCAATGCTATTGGTCAAATTAATAAAACTCTGAAATTGATGACTTTGTGGACGGCACTCACTTGGATTATTACGCCGCTTTTACTTTGGAAGGTTGGTTATGACGGAGTGGCTTGGTCGGCCTTGATTATTTCTTTCACTTCGGTTTTATCTATTCAAATGGTTAAAAAACATGTGCCAATTGAGGTTTTCCCTCAGGTGAAGTTGGCTTTGTTGGGCTCTGTAGCGATGGCAGTCTTGGGTTTACTGGGTATGCAAATCTGGACTCAGGGTCTAAAGATGCTATTAGTGGGAATGGTGTTGAGTAGTTTGGCTTATTTATTGAGTATTAGTTTGTTTGGCTGGAAACAGCTCAATCTGGAAGTGCGTAGTTTGCTGAGTAAGAGATAGAAATACTCCTCTACCCTACTTCAAATTTATAGCATCCTATAATTTATAACTTTTTAAGTTTACCAGTCAGTTTTTCTTTGATGAAAGCAAAACTATCGGCTGTTATTAACAATAATCCTATAATTAAACTGATGGCGGAAATATAATTTGCCCAGGTTCTTATAGGGGTATTGGTAAAACTAATATCAAGTTGAGTTTGTCCAGTTGAGACCTGCGTTCCCAGTAGCCCATAATCTCCAACGGGATATGATTCGAGTATTTGTTCGCCACTTTTTATTTGCCAACCGGGAAAATAGTAGCGAGTAATAACCAACTCACCAGGCTCACCATTCGTTTTAATAATTAAAGAGCTGGGATTATTTGTCACTTGGGCGTCTAATATTTCCAATGATCCTGAACTAGTGACTAAGGGAATGGAGTGATTCTTGGGCAAGCACTCCTTTGTCCATTTGGGTAAATATTCATATTGCCAGGTTGAGGAGCTGCATAGATCTTCTGCCTGA
The DNA here is from genome assembly GCA_043827245.1 of Minisyncoccota bacterium. Lineage (GTDB taxonomy): Bacteria > Patescibacteriota > Microgenomatia > UBA1400 > PJMF01 > UBA10119. The sequence goes on from JBDRPH010000026.1 coordinate 1,590, forward strand.
AATTTATCAGTAAAATAATATCCAGAGGGAGTCATAAATGGTTTATTTTGGTACCAAGCTAAGCTGACTATTCCCAGTCCTAATAAAATGCCGATTTTGCTCTTTTTCCAATTGGCCAAGGCCAGACAAACTAATAAAATAGCCATGAAGGTAATCATTATTAGATAGCGAGAGGGAAATTGAGTCATTTGTAATAAACTACTATTTTCCCAAATAAATCGACTCCATTTGCTTTGAATAAATAATGCCAGCAATAAACTGCTTGTTGCAAACCACCATAGTGATTGCCCATTTTTTAACTGTTTAGTGGCTAATTGTTTCAGTTGCTTCCAGCCAATAATGATGGCTAGCCCCGCGCTAATACTCAACCCAGAACCAATCGTCATGGGTAAAATGGTAGGATCGGCATTTTTATACCAACCTACAAGCTCGGCAAACGAGACAAAGCCACTGCGAAATCCTTGAGTAACATAATCTATTTGACTATACCAAACCAACGATTTTTCGGCCAAAACCGGTAAAATATATGAGGCAGAGAGACCAAGTGATAACAAACCAGCCCAGATAAATAACCAACGCTTGGCAGGTTTAAGCTGATGAAAATAAAGATCGAAAGCCCAACGTAAACCAAGAAAGGGAAGCACGATAAAAGCAGTGATCATGTGAAGGTACATTAAAGAACTGATGCTTATGGCCAATAAAGCGATTCCCAGCTTATTTTTAGAGGTGATTTTGAGATTTTCGTAAAACAAAAAGAGCCAAGGAGTGAGGGCAAAACCAGCTAGTTCCGCCAGTGATCCTCTAACGTAGGCATCATAATTAAAATAACTACTACCAATGAGCAATAAACTGCCAATAATTGCCACCCATAATTTTTTAGGAAAAAGTCGGCGCAGCCACGCCCACATTCCCACAGCACCCAATAAGTAAGCCAGTTGAAAAGCGAGTTTTACGGCATTGAGCGGATGATTGCCAATAAATACTAATGTGGCCGTGAAATAATAAACGAGGGGTGAATAAAAATTGAAAAGCAGATAGCCACCACCATTGCCAAAATCACTGAGTATTCTGACTGGAAACTGACCGCGTTTGAGTTCATTGGCCATGGCCACAGTTCTGATAACTTGGACGTCATCAAAGGTGTACCACATTCCTTGAGAGTTTCGCATGTTACGAACAGCCAAAAATACTCCAACAAAAATAATTCCTAGGCTGATGATCGCAACGAGCCACTCTTTAATGGTTTTTTTCTTGAATAATTTTTGAAATTTAGTGATTGTTTTTTTGAACATTTTGCCAACCCCAGCCAATAATAATTAGCCAAAAAGGAATTAATTGTAATAAATAACGACCGTAAACCGCTGAGCCAAAAAGATAAATTCCCAGCAAACCCAGGGAGTAGAGAATAATAATGTTGGTTTTCAGCGAGAGCTTTTGTTT
>JBDRPH010000027.1:0-5340 GCA_043827245.1 Minisyncoccota bacterium
AAAGCTACTGAACTTTTAAATGAAGACAGTTTTTACGCTTCAGCCCATCAAATAATTTTTGCCGCCATGCTGGATTTATATGAGAAACGTGAGCCGATTGATGTCGTGACTCTGACTGCACAATTAAAGAAAAATAAATTACTTTCTAAAGCTGGTGGCTCAGCTGGTCTGACCGAGCTTTCCAATCTATTATCTACAGCGGCCAATGTAACCAATTACGCTCGTTTAGTTCGAGAAAAATATATCAAACGAACGTTAATTAGTTTGTCTACTGAAATCAGTGACCTGGCTTTTGATGAGGGGAAAGACGTTAAAGATATTTTAGATTTGGCCGAGCAGCGAGTATTGTCAGTTGCTCAAATTCAGGATGATCGCTCCTTTATTCCTCTTAAAGATACACTAGTAGAAAGTTTTGATCGGATTGATGAACTGCAAAAATCGGGCGGGCAGCTGCGGGGTGTGCCCACCGGCTTTGACGATGTTGACCGCATGTTGGCTGGTTTGCAAAAATCCAATTTGATTATCCTCGCTGCCCGCCCCGGTATGGGTAAGACAGCTTTTGCTCTAAACATTGCCCACAACGCCGCCGTTTTGCATAAGAAAAAAATCGGCTTTTTCTCTCTGGAAATGAGTAAGGAAGAATTAGTTGATCGTTTGCTGGTTTCTCAAGCCGACATTGATGCTTGGAAACTAAAAACTGGTCGTTTAGATCAGCAGGATTTTTTGAAATTGTCTGACGCGATGGGAGTTTTGGCTGAAGCTCAAATATTTGTGGATGACACCCCTGGTATGAGTATCTATGAAATGCGCACCAAGGCTCGTAAATTAACCACTGAACATAATGTAGATTTATTGATTGTTGACTATTTGCAACTAGCTCACGGTCGTACGCAAGACAATCGTGTGCAGGAAGTAGCCGAGATTTCTCAAGGTTTAAAAAATATCGCTAGAGAACTGCGTGTACCAGTATTAGCACTTTCTCAATTATCACGGGCGATTGAAAGCAGGGGAGAAAAGTCGCCTCAATTATCCGATCTAAGAGAGTCAGGCTCAATTGAACAGGATGCTGATGTAGTAATGTTCCTTTATCATCGTGATGATGAAATTCGCGAACAAGTGTCTCTCAAAATCTCCAAGCACCGCAATGGAGCTTTAGGCGAAATAGAATTGTTCTTCCGCGGTGACAGAGTGCGTTTCTACGGTATGGAAAAAGCTAAACAGCAGTAAAGCCGAAAAGTAAATAAACCAATCCACTGGTCAAAAGTATAAACATCAGAAAGAAACCTAGGTTAGATTTGAGATCTTTTAAAGATTTATCAGGGTCTGGTTTATCCATGCTGACAATGATCACTAAAGCGATACCCAGCCAAATTACACCTCTAGTAACTATGGACCAAATGCTATCAATGGCAAAAGCTTTTTGCAGGATTTCTCTCAATATTTCCATCGATTTAATGATCCCTGAGTTTGAGCAAAATTGCAAGTTAGGTTAGAATACTCTCCTGAAGTTAATTAATAGCTAGCCGAGATGGCGGAATTGGTAGACGCGTAGGTCTCAAAAACCTATGGAGGCAACTTCATGAGGGTTCGATTCCCTCTCTCGGCACAGTGGAACATGATAAGATAAGAACCACAATGATCAGTTTAGAAAAACCCATACAACCCCAAATTAAGACCTCAGTTGAGCCTTCAACAAAAACACCCACAAATCCAGAAAAAACCCCTCCTGAGCTTAAAATTTTACTGGCAGATAATGTACAGATAGTACGCGAAGCTCTATCTGGTGCACTCAAAAGACAGCCTGGAGTGAGGGGAGTTGATAGTGTTGGAACAGTTGATAGTGTCTTGCAAATACTTAGACAACAAGGTCATGGATATAACTATGTGATTATTTGTGGTTTTGAGGGTGATTGTCGGAAAATTTTGGAAGAAGCAAAAAAACAAGGTATTCCTGCCACAGTTCTAACCTCTCATGAGGATCTCAAATCAATAGCGGAAAAATTTGGAGCACAATTTTTACTTAAAGGGGGCTCGACTATAGAACAAATTGCCAAGCCACCTCAAATTTAATTTACAGGCAATTTTTAAATAAGCCAAACGATCACCACGAGCAATACTATTTGTGGCACCAATCCCAGTAAAACGTTGGGAATGGAGTGGTGGAAAAATCCATGAAATTTATTAATTTTGCGCAGAAACCCAGGGTCTAGGTTGAGAAAATTACGGGGAGCTTCTAGAAAATCAGGAGTGAGTGACAAAAATACTCCGGTCCAAGCGTGAAAATTGATTTCATTTTGACCGAATTGCCAAAGAAAATAAACCAAACCGACGGCTATCGCTAGATCAAAAAGCTCCAAAATAAAGGCAGTTTTTCTATTTCTAGTACCATTTGACAAACCGGTGCCTACATCCCAATGAGGAATCCAATCTTCTAAATAATGAGAGGCCAAAATTAGGGGAACATAAAGCGCTGGATGGGGCAGCTTGGTAGCGATGAATGCTCCAGTCACTGCATGCGATACAGAAAGCATGAAAAGCATTATATACTACGTAACATGTGGCCGACTTTATTTTCTTTTGACATCATTAGTTTGCCTTCAGCTTGGGTGCTTTTGTTGGTGGGATTTTTTGTGAGCGGTTTTACTTTTTGGCGACGAGGCAAAGAAGAGCATTATTCAGAATTACAGCTATTTGATGGTTTTTTGCTGTCATTTCTGGCGGGTGCCGTTGGCGCACGCTTGGGTTTCATTTTATTGCATTTTAGTCAATTCGGCTGGAATTTATTTAATTGGCTGGATCTGGCAAATAGTCCTGGCAGTCAAGATTTATTTTTCTTGTTGACCTCTACTTTATTTCTTTATCGTTTCGCTAAGCGCAAAAAATGGGATGTTTTTGAGGTTTTAGATTTTTGGTCATTATCGTTATCGTTGTGGTTGGTTTTTAATTCATTGGCAGATTTTTTGGCTGGGGCTGGACGAGGAAAATTCACCAATTGGTGGATCGGTATAGTTTTCCCTGGATCTATCGAAAAAACTCATCCAGTCCAACTTTATTTTGCTGTTTTTTATATATTGCTTTTCATTTATTTAGTTTGGGCAGAAAGTCGTTACCGCATTTTTGATTGGTATCGCATGGGTAGAAAATCAGCCAGGGCAGGTTTTTTGATTAGCAATTTTATGATTTTCTTTTCCCTGTTTTCAGCCTTGATGCTGTTGTTCCGTTTGCCTGAGTTTTTCTTGGGTGGCTGGTCAGTAGATGTTTGGCTGTATTTACTTGGTATGTTGTTGGGTGTGAAATTATTATTGCGTCGTTCAGACAAGTCGCTGCTTCCCAATGCTTTTAAAAAACGTTTTGAAAGATCACATGAAGAAGTCCTCCCTTAACCCAGAAATACTATTTGAAGATCAAGACTTACTGGTGATCAATAAACCCGGTGGAGTAGTGGTTAATAGTGCTGTTTCGGTCACGGGAGAAACTCTGCAGGATTGGTTTGCCGATCGACAAAAGACTCAAGATTTGCCTGCGGATTGGTCCAAACAGCTGCCCGAAGATTTTTCTGATGAATACGGCACTCCAGAAGAGATTTATGCTCAGCGACAAGGCATGGTTCATCGACTGGACAAAGACACTAGCGGAGTCATGGTTTTTGCCAAGCACCCAGGCAGTTTGATCAGTCTTTTGACTCAATTTAAACAAAGAATGGTGCAAAAAGAATACGTGGCACTTGTTCATGGCCAATTTCGAGTAGAGCAGGGGACTCTCAATTCTCCACTGGGTCGCTCGCGTACTGATCGACAAAAATTCACGATTACTGTCACTGGTCGGCCTGCTGTTACTCAATACAGGGTGAAGCAAACTTTTTCCGGTTTTGATTGGCCAAATCTTGAAAATAGGCTAGGGGAGAGGGCGGCGGAATTGAAGAAAAATAAGCGTTTCTATGAACAAGGATTTTCTCTAGTTAGTTGCTTGCCTAAAACTGGTCGAACTCACCAGATTCGAGTGCATCTAGCTCATGAACAACACCCGTTAGTGGGGGACATTAAATACATTGGTCGTAAGCGCGCGCGGCTAGATCCTCTTTGGTGCCCGCGCCAATTTTTACATGCGGCTACACTTGAATTGACACACCCCAGAACAAATAAGCGCGCGCGCTTTGAGGCCAAGCTCGCTCCAGAACTCAGCTCGGTGCTTGATTTTTTAAGCTAGATTTTTGAAATAGATTTCACGCAAATTCTGTCAAGATTTTAAGCCAAGCCAAGACACACATTATATTGATATATTTTGATATATAGGCTAAAATTCTTTTTCTAATCTACGTATCGATGTTTGTAAATGTTTACAAAATATAATTCTCGACAAAAACTTAGTTTTTTAGGTATAATCAGCTATGAATTTCAAAGAAATTTCCTTTCCCGGTGAAGAAACCAAATATATTTTTGTTGACGAAAAAAAACTTACGGCATTAACTCGCCAGTTGGCCCAAAAAATCTTGGCTGAAGAATCCCGAATTGATTATTTGGTGGCCATGGCCAAAGGTGGCTGGACAGTGGCCAGAAGTTTATTCGGTTATTTACAACCCACTGGCCTCAAAGACACGGTGACAGTTGGTGTTGGTTCCTATGATGGCATTGGCCAAGAGGGACAGGTGAGGATGTATCAAAAATTATCAAAAAAATTAGAAGAACGACTTAAGGGTAAAAAAGTATTGGTGGTTGATGATTTAACTGAAAGCGGGAATCAGCTAACAGCGGTGCAAAATTATTTAGAAAGTTTGGGAGTGGAGCGAGTGATCCTAGCAGCATTATTTTTAAAACCAGATTCCAAAGCAAATTTAGATTATTGGGCAGATACTACTAGCGCATGGATTATTTTTGCCTATGAGGCTTTTGAAACCATGCAAGAATTAGATGAAAATTGGCAAATGAAAAATATTGAAGAAGCTGAAATTAAAAATCGTTTTAATGAAATCGGTTTTGATCAGGAAGATATTGATTTTTATTGGCAATATCGTCAAGTTTTAGTTAAACCAAGTGCTTAATCATGATTAAAACACAATTTATTTTTCTCCAGTCTTATTCTACGAATTAGTTTTCTTGAAAACATTAATAAAAAATGCGGTTGGACCTTTTCGTTACCGCATTTTCATTTATATTAAAGAAAGGAAACTCATGTCAAAAGATAAAATTTTTAAACTTATTAAACAAGAAGAAGAGCGCCAGCGGAAAATGATCGGTCTGATTCCTTCGGAAAATCATATTTCACCAGAGGTTTCAGCAGTTTTGTCTAGCTCGCTTTCTAGTAAATATGCGGAGGGTTATCCTCGGCGTCGTTACTATGAAG
>JBDRPH010000028.1:0-7607 GCA_043827245.1 Minisyncoccota bacterium
GGTGCATGTTTTAATTTCCAACTATTAATTTCTTTTGCAGTTTTAATTCTATGGCAGTTAGCGCATCTTACTTCACATTTTGATATTTCTTTAATTAATTTCACAAACGATAATTTTTGCTTGACTATATCCGCAATATCATTTTTCTTATTTTCTCTATCTCGATGATCAAATTCTAGAACAAGTATGTTTGTTTCTCCACAATCAATGCAAGGATGTTTTTTTAAATAATCTTCAATAAATTCTTGTTTTTTTTGTTTTATTATTTTGTTTCTTTTTTTAGCTTTATCGATGTAATATTTTCGATTATGTTCATAATGATTTTTAATGTACTGACGCGAACAATCTCGACAATATGAGGCGCGTTTTTTGTTCTTGATTTTCCAATTAAACTTGGAAGCATCAAGCGTTCGTTTGCAGCGTGGACATTTTTTATGCACTCTTCAAGTATAAGCCATTTTTTCTTCGGAATCAATAATTTTTCCGAAGACCTGCGCTCTAATCCACTGAGCTACTGAGGCTTACAAACATTATAGCATTCCTCTACTCTGGATTTTTTTCACAAATTCCCCGCTCAGCAAAGACTCAAGGCGAGTATCTTGAACAAATAGTTGTTGCTATAATACCAACTGTTTCTGCCAGAGTGCTGGAATTGGTAGACAGGCTAGTTTCAGGAATTAGTGCTCTTTATGGGCGTGTGGGTTCAAGTCCCACCTCTGGCACCAGATTTAAATTGGCGATTTAAGTCGATTCTAGAGTTAATAGTTGGAAACTTTGCGATATAATTAACTCTCTTAACAATTTAAAAAGCGAGAATAGCTCAGTTGGCTAGAGCGCCTCCTTGCCAAGGAGGAGGTCGCGGGTTCGAGTCCCGTTTCTCGCTCATTAACTCGGGAGAAATTGAGCCCAGGTGGCGGAATGGTAGACGCGTACGCTTGAGGTGCGTATGGAGCAATCTGTGGAGGTTCAAGTCCTCTCCTGGGCACTCGAGACAACTTAAGCCAGGACTCTTAGCTCAGTTGGTAGAGCGCCCGGTTTACATCCGGTAGGTCAGAGGTTCAAGTCCTCTAGGGTCCACGATTTTGAAAGCCAAGCTAGCCAAGTTGGTCACGGCACATGTCTGAAAAACATGGGATTGAGGTTCGATTCCTCAGCTTGGCACTTTTTGTGCCAAATTAGCGATTATTTACCGATCACTTGATCAAACATTTCTTTAATAAATTTAATCAAAGCTCTAAATGCATCTGCACCAAGGCGAACGATTTGGGTTAAGACTTTTTCTGTGGCTTGCGCGGTCAACTTGTTTCTCTGGAGGTTTTGATTGGTGAATTCAGTCATTTTTTATTTCCTTAAATAATTCTTCCGCAAATGAGGCAAAATCTGCCTGATCGGTAATTTGCCACAGGGTACCAAAATGATACTCTGTTAGCGATTGTTCAATCAATTGACGTTTTTTATCCGAAGAAAGTTGGGATTCTAGTCGGCGTTTGATTTGAGCGGTGGTTAGGCCTCGTTCCTTGAGGCGTTTTGTTTGGGTTTTAGTATCAACCTCGGTGAGAATAATGCGATTATTACAAATCTGGAGTAGCTCTGCTTCGGCAAGTAGTGCACTATTAATTAAAATCAGCCCCTTTTTATCTTGCAATTCTTTGCGCAGTCTAACCAAAACAGGTTTCCACATGATTTGATTGAGCTTGGCTAGTTTAGTCAAATCATCAAATACCAGTTCGCCCAATTTTTGACGATTGATTGAGCCATTTTTGTTTTGGACTTGTTTGCCAAAAGCAGTGACGATTTCTTGACGGACAATTTTGTATTGTGGCTCTCGCAGTTCATCTTGAATTTGATGAGCCAAGTGATCTAGTTCAATATTATGCACCTCTCTACCCTGCCCTCGACCAAGCTCGACTAACTGTTGGGCAAGATAAGTCTTGCCACTGGCTACCGAACCAGTGATACCAATTAAAGTTTGGTTTAAAAGTTTTTTTTCTAGAGCAACTTTGACAGACAATGGCACATAGTCATGCACTAAACCTTGAGATTTTTGTAAAGCTTTTACCGTAGTGGAACTGATGTGGGCCAGCTCTGGTTTAGCAAAAAGCACTACAGTTTCTATGCCATGATTCTGACTCAGGCCGATGCTATTGAGTGTTTGCTCATAGGTAAAATCGGCTGTATTTCTAATGCCTTTAATAATTACCGTTGCTCCTTGTTCGTAAGCAAAATCAACTAGTAGGCCAGTAAAATTCTCTACTCTCACCCCTTTTATCGAAGTCAAGGCTAATTTAGTTAATTTTTTGCGCTCTAGAGCGGAGAAAGTATAGCTTTTATCAGGATTGGTGCCGATAGCTACTAAAACTCTGGGAAATAATTTTTGGGCGCGTTTAATAATATCAATGTGTCCGATTGTGATCGGATCTCCAGAAAAAGCGTAGACTGCAAGTTTGCTCGACATGGGCTAATTATAGCCTATCAAGAATTTTAGCTTAGATTTATTTATGCTGAGTATTTTCTCCAGGTAGAGAAAGTGGCGCGCAGAGTAATGTAAAGAGGAATGGCCAGCAACCCACCAGCAATGCCACCGATTTTGAGGCCTATCAAAATAGACATGATGGAAACCAGAGGGTTAACGTGAGCATTCTTTTTCATGATCTTGGGCACTAAGAGACTATTTTCTAGTTGTTGAATGATGATATATAGACCAACAACAGCTATGGCCATAGTGGGACCAAAAGTTACGTAGGCAAAAACGACTGAAGGAACAGCGGAAAGGAATGGTCCTAAGTTGGGCAAGATTTCCAGCAAACCAGCTATGATGGCCAAAGGCAAGGCAAAAGGAATTTTTAATAAACTCAAACCGAAATAAGTCATCAGCGCAATCGAAGTCATCAGGATAATTTCACCACGTACCCAGCCACCCAGCTGAATTTCTAGATTGTCTACAAATTCTTCGGCTCGTTGGAGGTGTTTGGGTTCTCCAGTAAACCAAGCTATTTTTTTATAGAGTTTAGGTCGATCTAACATGAGGTAAAAAGACATGATGAGCAGAGTAATAAAGGTAAAAATACCAGTTGAGGCACTAGTGATAGCTCCTACCAGGAAATTAATTGAATTGGAAAATTGACTGACAAGGCTCCCTATTTCAAAATTTGATATCTGAAAGACATTGCCCAACCAATCTTGAAGATATGGCCAATCAATGGTTTTAATCAACCTTATTACTTCTGTGGTGAGTGGCGGCAAAATTAAACCAGCCGCAGCGGCAATCAATAAGAAAAACAGTACATAAGTGACGGCAATGCTTAGACCTCTAGGAAAGCGTAAGTGTTTTTGAAAACGATTAACTGCGGGATTGAGAGCAACTACCAGAATAAAGGCCAAAAATAACAACATCAATAAGCTACGGATGACAAAAAGAAAATAAATAAATCCCAAAAAAGACACCGTAAAAACAACGATGCTGGGAGAAATGACTACTTGGGTTTTATTTTTGGTGGAAGGCCAGCTAAGCATATTAGCTATAGTATAAAAGAAAAAAACACCTTTTGGCTAGAGGCGGGAATTTTGGTCTTTTTTTAGCAATCGACGTAGGTATTCAGATTTTGATAAATCAATTTTTTGAGAGGCATCGGTCAGATACTGATCTAATTGATGCGTCAGAAAAAGATTAAATCTTTTATGTTTTTTGGTTTCTAATTGAGCCAATAAAAACGGCAATTTTTGCTCTAGTTCCCTAATTTTAGAATAATGATAAACCACCAAGTTTTGATCGGCTTCTAAAAAAGTAGTTAATGGTGGTTCTCGTTGAGTGGTGAGAGCCAGAACAGGCTTCTGTTTGTTGAGTGCTTCGGATAGGAAATAGCCCACGGCAGTGCTAGAACTAGTTACTTCTGCCACCACCAAGTCGGCGGTTTTCAAGGTTTGTAAAATTTGGTTGTGAAAATGATTGTTTTCTGTTTGAGAAGCAATGACTTGTTGTAATTCTAATTCGGTTAAATAATGATGAAAAACCTGATTTCCCAGGCTTTCTAAAAGATCAATGATAGCCAAATAATTAAATTGGTGAGATTTCTTGTTGTATGGTGAAGCGATAAAGATCACTTTCATACCGGCCAAACTTTAAACTTTATACTCCTTAGCTAAACTAGGCCGATAGTATACAGCAAAATAGTCATATTTCCAATAGTTATAGGATTGAATTGAGTTTCGCTGGATTGGAAAAAGTTATTGCCACTGGGTTTTGAGTTCGGCTACGACTGTTTTGATTAAGTTGGCCAAATCTTGAACGTCTTGGTCTTCTAGTTTGAAGTTGCGTCGTACTAGTTTGCCGCTGGCGTTAGGTTGGACGAAATCAAACTCCCCTTCCACTACTTCATAAGGAAAAGTGCGATCTAGTTTGGTGAGTAGCTTATAAAATAATAGTTGACGTTTATATGAGCCGCGAATGTTTTCTGGTAGAGCCTGTTCTCGTTCTGACAGTTTGCCCACCTTGCCTTCAATTTCATTCTTACTTTTTACTTTACCGGTTTTGTAATCGACTACTTTAACTAGTTTTTTGGCTTGATCTAGCCAATCAATTCGATCGATTCGACCAGTGAGTAAAATGTCATCAAGCACCACTTTGTTTCGACCGCCCCCAAAAAAGCGCTCGACTAATAACGGCTCGACCGTTTCGTTTTGATAGTGAGCATAATATTGTTCCAGAATTTTTTTGCCATGTTTGAGCCGATCTTGAAACTCTTGATCGGTGAGTATTTCTTTGGCCAGTGTTTGTTCAAAGCCTTTTTGCAAATCAACCAGAGGTAAATGTTTGCCGGTTTGTTGAAGTGCAGAATAATACTTTTCTAAAGCCGCATGAATGGCGGTGCCAAAGGCAAACGGTAGGGCCTTGGCGCGTGGCACTCTGAGCAAGTTATAGTGTAAAAATTCCTCTGGATCTTTGAGGTAGGTATTCAGAGCGGTGGTAGACCAGCGGAAGTGACTTAAGACCCAACGCAAATAAATTTTTTGAGTATCCTCGGTGATTAAAACCTCGGTTGGTTTCAAAAGCTTGGCCAAATATTGGTCAGCTTGGTTTTTAATCTCGGCAAACTCAACGGATTTCATCAGTTTATTTTCTGGATCAAATTCTTGAATCTCGGTTAAGAACATACTGGGCACACTATCTCGGCTTTGATTTTCGCCAACCAATGTTTCTGGGTAGGAAATATGAACTTGTTTCTTGGCTCTAGTTACCCCCACATAAAACAAACGTCTTTCATCCTCGTTGCGCTCTTTAGTAGAGAGGTCGGTGTTTTGTAAAATTGCGGCGGGCAACTTAATCAGGTCTCTAGTGCGATTATTACCCCATTTTTTGTCAATTACTCTGGTTAGAAATACATGTTCCCATTCTCTACCCTTAGCCTTGTGAACTGTGGAGAGGTGAACGGCTTGACGGCGGACGTTGAGGTCTTCGATGGTAATTTGTAGGTTATGTGACTCAATCAACTCGATAGCCTTGAGAAAATCTGCCAATTTAAAGTGTCGACTATGAGCGACCAATTTTTTGATTTCAGAAAAAACCGAATTGAGAACGGTGATTAAAAATATTTTACTGTCTTGATTGAGCAACCAGGGCAAGTATCCAGATTCATCTAAAACAATCTCAAACCATTTAGTAAAAGTTTCTTGGGCATCAAGCTCGCTCCAAACTCGAAGTTTGCTAAAACAATCCTGGAGGGGAGTTAATTGCTTGGCTGTAATTTCATGGTTGGGATTGTATTCATTGATGGCTTTCACTCCTTGTCCGACTAGCTCAAAGAGTGAAGTCCTGGCTTTACCAGCGGCACGAGCTACCTTCATGGTGATCAGTGGGTCTAGACTAAACTTTTCTTTAAACCAAGGATAATGGAGTACTTCATAAAGCAATTCGCTTTCACTGGCGTCACGCAATTGGTAAATAATGGTAAATAGGGAGAGTAATTGTTGAATGATTAACTCTTGCAGTGCATTGCCACCACCCTCTATTTCGTAAGGAATTTCCCAGCTATCAAAGGTTTCTGCCAGAGTGGAGCGATCGGCGTTGTGGCGGTAAAGCACAGCGATTTCGTGGGCTGGCACGCCTTTTTCAAGTAGAGACTTGATTTGTTCCGCGATTTGCACGGCTTCCAAAACTTGTGAGGAGCTGGAAGAAAGTTCGATAGGCGTGCCAGCCCCATGTGGACTCTTGAGATTGACATCCATCTTAATTTTTGGTCCAGCACTTTTCAAACTGAGGCGATTCTCAGAAATGAGTTGAGAAGCTAGGTCATAGATTTTTTGTGGAGAGCGATAACCAGTTTCCAGGGTAATTACCTGCGCAGTCGGATAGCGTTTGACAAAACCCAGCATATTCTCAACTGATGCTCCCTGGAAGCGATAAATGGCCTGATTGGGATCACCCACCACGAAGATGTTGGGTTGCCCAGTTTCTTTTTGCCAGAAACTGACTAGTAAATCAACGACGGTGTTTTGAGCAGTATTAGTGTCTTGATATTCATCAACCAAGCAGTAATGCAGGTTTTCTTGATACTCGCGCAAAAGCAGCTCGTGTTGTTCAAAAGCCTCCACTACCAGCGAAATCATGTCATCAAAATCATAGCGTTTACTAGCACGCAGACTTTTTTCATAAGCCTCAAAAACTTGGAGTAGCTCTTGGTTTTTGAGTAATTGCTTGTGCTCTTTTTCCCAAGCAGTTTTACTCAATTCTTCTCGCTGTTGTTCCAAACTGGCAGACCAATCATCAATTAACTGCTCGTATTCTTTGATATTAATTCCTTCTCTTTTTAAATCAGAGATACTGCCAATAGCATCTCTCACATAAAAATAAGGAGTATTAATCGGTCTGATATTTTCTAAAGGTAATTGATCGAAAATAGTTTCAAATAATTTAAAACGTTCCAAATCAGAGAGCGGCTCGCTGTCACGCTCGATGGGAAAATATTCTGGGTGACTGTTAATGATTTCTTGGCAGAAAGCATGGAAAGTGCTGATTTGCACGTAATAACCGGTGCGACCGATGAGTTTAACCAAGCGCTCGCGCATATTTTTGGCGGCACTTTCCGTAAATGTCAAAGCTAGGATCGAGTTTGGTTCGGTGTCAGTAATTTGTAAGATTTGAGCAATGCGAGTGGTAAGAACCTGAGTTTTTCCCGTACCTGGCCCGGCAATCACCATCACTGGTCCATCAATGGTCTCGACGGCTTTTTTTTGAGCGGGATTCAGACGATTGAGTTGTGTTTGAAAATTAAACTGGCCAGACATCAAAAGTGATTATAGCGAAGTTTCAAGAGAATTTAATTGCTGTTTGGGTTTTAAGTTGTAGATTATATTAAGTTGGCTCTTTTAAGTATATTTTCCACTTCTTGAGCAGTTTCTGTCTGCATGAGCTCAGTTCTGACCTCACTGGCATTGGCAAAACCCCTGATATACCAGCTCAAGTGTTTGCGCATTGGTAAAAAGCGATATTTTTCTCTGTGTTGGAAAGTTTTTTCAAATAGTTGGCTGTGTTCAACGGCGACTTTGGCGCGAGTCTTGATATCAACTTCTTGATCAAGGAAAATCCAAGGATTACCAAAGCTAGCTCGTCC
>JBDRPH010000029.1:0-14720 GCA_043827245.1 Minisyncoccota bacterium
TCGCGATTGGCGTTGAGGGCATTGGTGAATTGACTATAGGTGAGCAGGACCAGAATAAAAGCTACTACGCCGAAAGCAATAGCTAACACCAAATCTTTTCTAGTATTGAATAGTAATTGCCAGTTGAAGCTACTAAGGTTATTAAGTTTTATCATCAATTATTTTCTCCCTCTTTTTTCAGTTCCACAGAAATGTCTAAACTATAATTTCCAGTCTCATCTCTTCTCAGTCCGCTTTGAGAAACAGAACTAAAAACATTTTTTACTTCTTCAGAACTAAGTATCGCCAAAGTATTATCAAAGGCAAAAATATCTTGACTAGTGAGTCGCAGTGACAGCTCATTTCCTTCTCCTCCATAATTCATGCCTGACAAAAATACCTGGTCACCAAAAATATTAGAGAAAAAATCAATGGCCTGTTGTTTATTACTACGGCTTTCATAAATTTCTCGAACACTTTGCAGTTTTTGAGAAAAAATTAAAAAACTAATTTCTACTGGCTCGTCATTAGCGATCTGTATTGAAAGGGCTTTTTGCCTAGTGTTAGCTTGTTTTAAGCGAATTGTTAAAAAAATGTTAGTACCAGCGACCAGGGCAAATAGACTTAGGGCGATAATAAAAGCAATCATTGCATAGCGACGATAAAGAACATCTTGTTTGTTAGCCTTACCCAAAGAAGAACGACGCACAGTGAGAAAATTTATTTCCGACATATTTTTTTAAGTCTCCCTCATCAGTAATCCCATGCAAACAGAAAAAGCTAACTGATTTTGGGGAGGAACTTCTCCGGTGGCAGTGGTGAAGGGAGCTGCTAATAATATCTCTAAATTGAGAGCGCTAGTCAGATGCTCTACCAAACCCAATAATTGTGCTGACCCGCCCACTAAGACCAATCTTTGAATAGTGTTCTGTTGAGCTTGACTGGCAAAATAACGTAAGGCTTTTTGAATTTCTTCAGTCAGTTTGTTAATGGTAGGCAAAAGTGCATTGCGTACTTTGCCTTCGAATTGATCTGAACTGAGTCCATAAGTGCGTTTGTATTGTTCGGCTTGTTGCAAATCTAGCCCCACGGTTTGTTGTAAAGTATTAGTCAGTAGATTGCCAACTCCCTTGTGAGTAAAAACGAACTGAATTTCTCCATTGGCTACCACCATAATATCCATGTTAGTGGCTCCCAAATTAATGACCATGGTGGCTGGTTCTTGTTGACCGATACCCAAGGAGCGCAAAATAGATAGCATTTGAGTTTCCAAAAAGCTTGGTTCAATGCCGGCGTTGGTGAATAAGGTAATGTAGCGTTCTACCAATGGTTTGCGGGTACCAGTTAACAACACGCGCATTTGCGCTTGTTGATCAGTTTTTTTAGAAGAACTAGATTTTGGTGGTCGATATAAAACTTTGTATTGTAAGGATAGTTCTTCTTTGGGAATAGGAATGTGTTGCTCTGCCTGCCAGCCAATAGCAGAGGCAAGTTCCGCATCAGTTAAAACAGGAATACTAATGACTTTGGTAGAGACTGCTGTTTCTGGCAAGCTCAAACGTACATCTGCATGTGGCAATTTATTTTCAAAAATAGTGTTGTTGATTAATTCACTGAGTTGCTCTGTTTGTAAATCATCAGTGGGCATTGCCACTCCAAAATTATTTGGTACTTCTACTGTGCGCAAAATATTGGGAGCCGTGCCTGGATCAGCAGTAATTGCTTTCACGGCATAGGTTCCGATATCGATGGCTGTGGCAGGCATGATAGGTTTTTCTTTAGTTTTTAATAATCGAACTGCCGCTCACCAAAGCATATTCCATGAAAGCTGGAGCTGTGGAGAGAGTGCGTTTCACTTCAAAAGATCTAGTTTCTTGGCCAGCGAGAGTGTTCTGAGCTTGAGAGTTAATTGTAAACTGGCTAACGGCTGGGGAACCGACGATTTTTATATCGGTGTCGTTATAAACAGGTTTGACTCGTACAAACTCATCGGTGTCAGTGGTGAAGAGAGTGTAGCCATATTTGTAAGGAGTGGGTCCTGGATCATTGGCAATAAAATTATCTCCTCTGGTACTAGCTCCACTGCAATTTCCGACGGCATAGTGACGAATAGTAATCACACCGGCATCATTGTTATAAATAGACAGAATGATCGAAGCAGTGTCTTCGCAGGCCGGCTCAATGGCCCAATAGAAACTAATACTACCGGCAGCTGGCAGTACTAATTCGGTACTCGTGCCTTGTTTGAGATGAGTTTCTAGGGTGTTACTTTTCGAAATGGCGTAGTTGATGTTGGCGTTGCTACCAGATAAGTCCAGTGAAGAAATGCCTTCAGAAAGATCATTGATACTACCTGCTGACTCTGATTGGAAAATGTCGGCTAAAGCGGCTTCTACTCCGGCCTCTGCGGCATTGAATACTCTAGTAGTATCTTCTTCTTGAATAGAAATTTCTGCTTGTTGAGAAGTGCGAGTGGCTAGAGATAGACCCAAGGCTAGGACCACCACCATAATTAGTAAAACGATCAAACCAACTTGACCGTTTTGCGATTGATGAACACTAGATAATTTGAGCAATTTTTTTAGCATACTCTTCCTCTTCTCCATGATACGAATTCTTGATTCAGGAAACAAGAGTTAGTTAATTTGCGAGAGGAGTGACGATTTGTTCTGTAGTTGCAGTTTGATAAGTAATAAATGGTTGCCAATTTTTTGGCAATTTGTCTTGCAGCTGATGAGCCTCTTGAATTAGCCGTAAATCTGCCCAAGAGGCAAAACGCAGATCACTCAATCCGTGTTGGCGGAAACCAAATAGGTCCCCTGCCCCGCGATTTTGCAAATCTTGTTCAGCAAGTTTCAAGCCATCGTGTTCAGTAGAAAATTTTTTGAGACGATCAGCAGCTGGTTTGGAAAAATTACTCATTGATAATAAACAAAAACTTTCCTGCCCTGCGCGGCCGACCCGGCCGCGCAACTGATGCAAACTGGCTAGGCCGAAGCGCTCTGCTCCCTCGATTACTACTACGTTGGCTGATGGCAGATCCACACCTACTTCTACGACTGGAGTGGTGACCAACACGTCAATTTTTTTGGAGAATAAACTTTCGATGATGGTTTGTTTTTGGTCAGATTTGAGCGAACCATGCAATAAACCAACTTTGAGTTGGGGGAAATTGGCTTGATAATCAGTTTGAATTTCTTTAAATAATTCGGTGGCGGCCGCTACATTGCCCAGTGTTTCGTGCATAGATGGTTCGATAAATGGACAGACAATCAACGCCTGCCCCTGAGTTTGATCGATTTTTTCTGCAATCCAGCGCCATGATTCTGGTCTTTTTTTGCGAGGAACCAGCCAAGTTTTAGTTGGTTTAATGCCAGGAGGCAACTCATCAATGACACTCAAGCTTAGATGCGAGAACAAAGTGAGCATTAGGCTTCTGGGGATGGGAGTGGCAGACATAGTGAGCACATGAGGGGTTTGGTTTTTTGTTTTAAACAGCGAGCGCTGCTTAACTCCAAAGCGATGTTGCTCATCATAAATAATGAGAGCTGGTTGGATTAAGTCCAAACGATTGATGACCGCATGAGTGCCGATATAGAGGGTTGGTTCTTGGCTTGGTTCAAACTTAGCAGATTCCTTACTGGTTAGTTGTTCAATTTTTAGATCGGGAAAAAGTTTAATCAAACTGTCTGCATGCTGTTGAGCCAGAATTTGAGTTGGTGCGACCAGAGCAACATTCAGTTTATTTTGCAAAGTAAAATTGGCCGCAATGCCAGCCACGACGGTTTTTCCGGAACCAACATCACCAGTTAGTAATCGATTCATAGCGACGTTGTTTTGCAAATCAGCCAAAATCTCACGAGTAGCTCTTACTTGAGCATTAGTCAATTTAAAAGGAATGCTCTTTGGCAACCAGGCTGAGAAATTATTGGGATTGTAGTCTTGAAGTTGGAGCGGCTGGGCGCTGTGCTCCTTTTGCCACCTTTTTTTAACTTGGTGCGAATGTTGAATCAGTCCCAGCAATTCTTCCAACGCCAGCCGCTCCCGCGCCAACTCAACCCGTTCAGTTTCTGAAGGGAAGTGCAATGTTTGCAGAGCGGTCACAAAATCGGGATAGGGTTGCTCAGTCAGCTTGGCAATTTGATCATCAATCGCTTGCAGATGATCAACCACTTCTTTGATGATTCTGCGCAATGAACCGACTTTCAGTTCTTTAGTTAATTGTGAATAGATTGGCACCAATCTGGCGGTGTGAATGGTGTCATCGCTGACAGCTTCTACTGTTGGCTGAACAAACATTTTTCGATCACTTAATTTGCCAGCAAAATACAACTCGCTCCCCTCTTTGAGCTGATTCATCACAAAGCGATTGTTAAACCAAATGCACTGCAACTTGCCCGTTGAATCTTCAACAGTCGCCCTCACAGTTCTTCGTCTGCCACGATAGGAAATATTGGCGCGTCGCACCATAGCTTTGATAGTGGCTGGTTCATCGATTTGTAATTCATCGATAGTAACAACATTACTACGATCCTCATAGCGATACGGTAATTGCAAAACTAGATCAAGTACGGTGCGAATACCAACGAGGTTGAGTGATTCCCTCAGCGTGTCACCAATGCCCTTAACTGTAGAAACAGGATCATTTAATCGATAAATCATTAATAGCAGTGTACGAGAAAACCAGTGAAAACCAAAGCAGTACCAAACTAAATGAGTAATAGGTTTAAAGTAGCGAAAAAATTAAACTGGCGACACTAGTCATTAGTAATGAAGCGATAGCCAAAATAGCAAAAATCTTGACCATTTTTTCTCTTTGTCTGCGAGTCATATTAGTTTATTAATTTATAAAAACGGCGCTTGCCCACCCGAATTGCTTCGACTTTTTTTAGATCCAATAATTCATTGGCATCTTTCAATTTTTTATCGGTTGGCAGTAGTGCAACTGCTCCCTGACTGATTAGACGCCTAGCTTGACTATTACTTTCGCCAGTCAAAATAGAAATGGCTTCGAAAGCCGGTTTTTGATCCAGCTTCGAGCGTTTGATTATTTCAGCTTCACTAGAAACTTCTTTGTTTTGAATAGTATCTTCAAAGTGTTGTTGCGCCTTTTCCGCTTCCTTGGTCGAATGGTACTGTTCGGTGATGGTGAAAGCCAACTGCTTTTTGAACGTCATCGGGTTCTCCCCCGCTCTCATGGCCTTATCCATTTTGGCAATTTCACTGGAATGAATATCAGTCAAAAGTAAGAAGTATTCGATGATCATGTTGTCAGCTACACTCATCAATTTACCATACATATCCAAAGGATTTTCACTCAGGCCAACATAATTTTTAAAGGATTTGCTCATCTTACGTCCATCAGTGCCGTTAATAATCGGCGTAGTGAGCACCCACTTTTCTTTATTGTGGTAGCTTTTTTGCAGCGTGCGCCCCATCATCATATTGAAAGTTTGGTCAGTGCCACCTAGTTCCAAATCAACATCCATAGCCACCGAATCATAGCCTTGCAGTAGTGGGTATAAAATTTCGTGACCGTGAATGGGTTGACCCTTTTTAATGCGTTCTTGGAACATGTCGCGCTCAATCAGTTGCTGGACCGTAGTTTTGGCCGTCAACTTAATCACATCAACCATGGTTAGTTTATCCAACCAATCGCCGTTGCGCCGAATCTCTATTTTGGAAAAATCCAAAACCTTACTAGCTTGCTCTTTCCAAGTTTTGAAATTATCTTCAATTTCTTGGTCAGTTAACATCGGCCGAGATTCATCACGACCAGTAGGGTCCCCAATTTTGACGGTCCCATTGCCAATCAATAAAATCACCTGGTGGCCCAACTGAGCAAACTGATTTAATTTGCGCAAAACCACCGAGTGTCCCAAGTGCAGTTCAGCACCAGTCGGGTCGATTCCCAGATAAAGCTTGATCTTGCGCTCCCCCATCAATTTTTCCAGACCAGAGCGGCTGGGTAAAATCTCGGCCACTCCTCTGGTTAGTACTTCTTTGATGCTAAAAGTAGTTTTCTTCATGTTGGTATATCTTACCAGGCTTTTATTGAGAGCGAAACTTCTTTTTTCAACCTCAAACCTGCTACAATAGATTGGATATGGAAATCAATTTTACAAAGATATTTGAGAAATTACGACGAAGTTGGTATCGGCTGACTCGCAAAGCTAGAATTTTGGGTATTCGTTTATCTCGTGGTCGCAGTCGTCGTTTTGCTCACCTCTCCCCTGTCCAACAAGAATGGGCTAAGGCTCAGCGCATGCGGCTGATTGCTCGTGGCTCAGTGATCGCAGTAATTGTGGGTATTTTAGGTTTTTTTGCGATGTTTGCTTGGTATTCTCGTGACTTGCCCAAACCAGGTGAGGTGATTCGTCGTGAGGGATTTAGTACCAAGCTTTTTGATCGCGATGGCGTCTTGCTTTACGATCTTTATGACACTGAACGACGCACCCCAATTACTTAGAGTGATGCTCCCACCTATTTAGAGCAAGCCACAGTAGCTATCGAGGACAAGGACTTTTATCGCCATGGTGGTTTTGATTTTCTAACTGCCTTGAGGATTCCTTACAATATTATTTTTCGTGGTCGAGTAGTGGGAGGTTCAACGCTCACCCAACAGTTAGTGAAGAATGCCCTGTTGACTAACGAGCGCACTATTTCTAGAAAATTTAAAGAATTAGTGCTTTCTATTCAAATTGAGCGAACTTTTACTAAAGATCAAATTTTGGAAATGTACTTAAACGAAGCGCCTTATGGAGGTACTGCTTGGGGGGTGGGAACGGCATCAGAAATTTACTTTAACAAACCAGTGACAGAACTGAATTTGGTAGAATCGGCTTTCCTCGCCGGACTCCCCCAACGCCCCAGTGTTTACTCTCCATTTTCTGGTAAAAAAGATGATGATGACAATCCCTATTGGAAAGTTCGTGCTGAGAGTGTATTACGAGCTATGGAAAAATCCGGCAATATCACTAAGTCTCAAATGGAAGAAGCAATTATTTCTCTGGACAGTCTAGAATTCAATACCACTGCCGCCAATATTAAAGCTCCTCATTTTGTTTTTTATGTGAGAGATCAATTAGAGGAAATGTTCGGTATGGAACTAGTAGAAGCAGGCGGCTTGAAGGTAACCACGACCCTAGACTTGCCATTGCATGAGCGAGCACAAAAAATTGTTGCCGAGGAAATTGAGGCAGTCGAGAGTTTGAATATTACTAATGGAGCATCTGTAGTAATGGATCCTAAGACTGGTGAAATATTGAGCATGGTGGGCAGCAGAGATTATTTCAATGATGACATCGATGGGCAGTTTAACGTAGCCGCCGATGGTTTGCGTCAGCCCGGATCTTCAATCAAGCCAGTTACTTATCTAGGGATGTTACGACGTGGCTACTCTCCCTCTTCAATGCTGATGGATGTGGAAACTACTTTTCAAGCCAATGACAAAATTGACCCATACACTCCCAAAAACTACGATGGTGTTTTCCGTGGTCCAGTTAATTTGCGCAGTGCTTTGGGCAGTTCACTTAACGTTCCGGCGGTCAAGTCAGTAGCCATTGTAGGGGTCGAAGACTTCTTGCAATTAGCTTTCGACATGGGCTTCAATACTCTAGAACCGACCAAAGAAAATCTGCAACGTTTTGGTTTTTCAATTACTTTGGGTGGTGGAGAAATTCACTTATTAGATACAGTGACGGCTTACAGTGCTTTTGCCAACAGTGGTCTTAAAGTTCAGCCAATTTCTATTTTGAAAGTAGAAGATAAAGATGGCCGAGTGCTATTTGAACATAAACAGGCGCAAGGCAAGCGAGTGATTAGTGAGGGCGAGGCCTTTATTATTAACGACATTCTTTCTGACAATGATGCTCGTTTACTGGCTTTCGGCGCCAATTCTTTACTCAACACTGGTCGGCCAATTGCGGTCAAAACTGGTACTACCAATGAACAAAAAGATAACTGGACGGTTGGCTGGAGTCAGGAAGTGATGGTTGGTGTGTGGGTGGGCAATAATGATAATAGTTCTATGCGCCAAGTGGCTTCTGGTATCACTGGTGCCTCACCTATTTGGCGTCGAATTATTTTGACGGCTTTGGAAATGGGTTATAAAGCTCCGGCTTGGGAAGTGCCCGCTGGGGTGATTAGTAAAGAAGTAGATAGCCTTTCTGGTTATCCCGCTCACGATGGTTATTCCACTAGAACAGATTATTTCCTGCAAGGCACTGTGCCCACGATTCCCGATCCTATTCATACCAAACTAAAAGTTTGTCGAGATGATGAAAATAAATTGGCCACAGATGCCAAGATTAGTGGTGGAGATTACAACGAAAAAGAATTTATTGTCCTTAAAGAAAATGATCCAGTAAGTGAAGATGGTCGTAACCGCTGGCAAGAAGCAATCAGTGCTTGGATTGGTGGCCAGTCAGATTCTCGCTATAAAGTGCCGACTGAGTATTGTGGTGACGCGCAAGAGCTTTCAGTTCGCGTTTCCCGGCCGGAGAACGAAAAATCGTATAGTGAAGAAAATATTGAAGTTCATATTGATGCGGGAAGCAATCAGGGTATTGAAAAGATTGAGATTTGGGTTGATGGAGCGCGGGGTGAAACAATCAATGATCGAAGTTATCGAGGCTGGATTAATTTCCCAACAGGCAAGCACGAGCTTTATGCAATCGCTTTTTCTAGAGATGGCAAACAAGCTAAAAGCAATACGGTCAAATTTGGCACAGGGGGTGCTGATTGGAAAGATCCAGAACCTACTCCGACTCCTACGCCAACTCCGACTTCTTCACCAACTCCGACTCCTTAACTATCAATTTTCGCACTATTTTTGAGCTTCGTTACTAGAGAGAATTAAGACTAATAAAATTCCTCCCACCCACTGAGTAACTAGATAGTGATCCAAGCTTAGTAACACCGCTAGCAGTACTAACCAAGCAGGGTCAATCTTTAACAAATATTTTTTTATTAATAGATAAATAAGTACTAAGCCTAATAAGCCAGTTTCTGCAAAAAATAATAATGGCACGTTATGAGTTGGTTGAATAAATCTAATTAATTCACCAGCATTAGAAAAAGGTGCTTTGAGAGTAGTGGTAAACATGTTGGCCCCTATTCCAATAAATGGTTGGTGAGCAATGACAGTAATTGTTTGACTGTTAAGAAAATTTCTTCTAAACAAAGATTCTGTTTGCAATTGGGCTGGGATAAGGAAAATCAAAAGCGGAATGAGTACCAATAAATTGCTGGCTAAATAATAACCAATCTTTTTTAATTTAGGAAAGCTTTGTAAAAATAAAAATAAACTAAAAGCTAGGATGGCAGTGAATGATTGAGTCAGAAACAAAACCCAACTACTCAAACCGACGACCATCAATTCCCACCAACCAAATTGTTTTTTAAATTTGGCTTGGAGGTGCAACCAACTCAAACTAAAAATCGCCACTATGCCAGCCAGAATATTGGGATGAGCAGTAGTCCCGTAGGGCAAAATCATCTCTCCAGATTTAAAATTTACTCTGGCAATATTAATGGAGCCAGTCAGTTGCGTTTCTCCTAGTACGAAGTAATCAAATAAAGATTTTTGGCGGGCAAATTGCAAAGAAGCTACTCCAATTTGCAAAAGTAGCGCCAATAGAATTGCTCGTCGTAATAAAGGATGATTGAAAATTGATCTATTAGTGCGCAACAACCAAATAAACAAACTCAGTTCAATAGCCTTAGCTAAATACCAAAAAGAAACCATTGGCAATGGAGAAAAAAATTGCCTAATGACTAATAAAATAAATAAAGACAACCAAATTTTATTTTTTTTAAAAAAAGGAATAATTTTTCTTTTTTCTTGAATGATTTTTTTTGGTAACCATAAAAATAAGGCAAGTAAGAGTGGGATTTCACTGAGCCATAATTTCTGAACTAAGTAGTCCGTAAAAATTCCGCCCACATAAGCATTTAATTCACCCCATTTTAAAAATAAATTTAAAGGGGCCAAAAAAATTACTGCGGCGACAAGTAGTGGTAAAACATTGGCTGTACGTCTCATTTAGAAGCTATTGTAACTCACCAACCAATTTTGCCTGATGGGTTTTTTCTATTACTTTGACAATGCGTTTGCGAATGGGACGGACGTCTTCATTGGCAAGATTTTTTTTGGGATCCCAATACTCTATAGTCAAAGTATAGTTTTGTTGATAAATTCCATCTAATGAAATGGTCCTAACCTTGGGGCTAATTTTGGTTATATCTGTCAGAATAGGGCCGATGAATGTTTTCGTCGGCAAAGTAAAAGTGAGCTGTTCAATGATGCTGGCTGTTTTTGGTAAAGGTTGATATTGGGGATGAGTTTTGAGCAGCGGTAAAACTTTAGTAAAATCAATTTCGATAGTAGTTATCTTATCAATAACTTTCAGCTGACCGATGCGAGTGTCACCAAGATTAATGAAGCCAGCATCTTCGTTTAGATTGGGTTTGACTGAGCTATCCGAAATATAAAATTTCTTTAATAAACTAACCAAATCTCCTTTTACTTTTCGGAAAGGCTTGGTAGATACTAGCGCCAAATGGAGAGTTTCTTTGGGTAAGCCAGTTTTCTGTGGGTGATAAATATTGGCTAGTTCAAAAACCGAAATTTCAGGTAATTGAGAATTAGCTTCGATTACTTCTATTAGCGAAGGAATGAGTGAACGTCGCAGATAAAGTTTGTCTTCAGTTAATGAATTGGCTAGTTTGGCGTGACTGACAACCGACCAGGGACTATTTTTTGCTAGTTCTTCGCTAACCATGGAATAGGTGTAAACCTCTTGCCAACCAATGTTACTCAAGTAGTGCTTAGCAGTATTTTCTGCTTGAAAATTGACACCAGCTTGATGAGTGAGCGGAATGCTAGTGGACATCAGTTTGCTTGGTAATTTGTGGTAACCATAAATACGAGCGATTTCTTCGATGATGTCGACTGGAATATTTAAATCTAGACGGAAAGTAGGGGGTGTCACTCGCAGGGTTTTTCGAGTGGTTTTTACCTGACACTCCAGTGCTGACAAAATATCAATTATTTTTTTCATGGGCAATTCTATTCCCAAATAATCGTGAATTTTGTGCAAATCAATGGTGATGGTGGGAGGAGTTTTTTGATTGGGAAAAGCATCATAAACCTCACTAGCAATTTCGGCAGTGCACAGTTCTTGATAAAGTTGAATGGCTTTGACCATAGTAGGTTCTGCCAAATGAGGATCAATCCCCTTCTCTGCTAATTGGGCGGCTACGGTGCGAATGGCATGAGTCATGGAAGCAAAACGAATTTTGGCTGGATCAATAGATTCAATCCACAATAAAATATTTTTAGTATTAGCACTCACTGCGCTGTTGGCTGTACCCTTGATAGCTGGCAAATCAATAATTTCTCCAGCTGGATTTTTATAAACCACTTCTCCACCCACGGTAGTGTAATTTTCTCCGTCCAAAGTAATGAACTTTTCTCCTTTTTTAGCTAGAGTAATAATTATTTCTCCGCCCAGTTCCATGATGCGATCATAATCAAAGGCATGAATGGGGTGGCCCTGCTCATGGGTGGCGTAGTTAGTAATATCAATGGCGGCATCATGAATATTGGCATCTATCATTTTCAAACGATCAGCCATCCATTGTGGGGTGGGTTGACGTTGAACATTTTGCAAAATTACGCAACTTATTCTATTGCAAAGCTTGGTTTTGTCAGTGATTTTGGGTAATGGTAAAAGCTGTTTGCTCGTGGGTTTAACCTGAGCAAAACTGAAAGAGTTTTTAACTAATCGAGCAGGTACATCAAATTGTTTTAAAATAACTGAAGCCTCACGAGCGATCCCTCGTACACTCATGCTATCTACTCGATTAGTCGTTACTTCAATGTCATAAACTCGTTCGTGACCATGCTCATAAATTCGTTCTACCGATGGACCAGAGAGCGATAAATACTCTTGAATTTTAGTTGGAATGGCCTCAGTTTTTAATTGTTCCAATAGCCAGTGGTGTGGGATAAGAATATTCATTTTAAAATTGTTCCAAAAACCTCATATCTCCAGAATAAAGCAAGCGAATGTCATCAATATTTAGGCCCTCTTTGAGAGTATAGGTGCGCTCCACTCCCCAACCGAAAGCAAACCCGGTGTATTTATTAGGATCAATGCCACCTGCCTTTAGCACATTGGGATGAACCATGCCTGCCCCACCCACTTCGTGCCAGCCAGACTTACAAAAACTACATTTTTCTTTTCCGATTAAGCCGGTACCGTGGCAAAGATGACAGCTGAAGTCAACTTCAAATGAAGGCTCAGTGAATTGAAAATGAAAAGGTCTAATGCGACTTTTAGTGCCGGGTCCATAAAATTCTTTAGCAAAATAATCAAGTGTTCCCTTGAGGTGTTGAATATTGATGCCTTGATCAACTACCAATCCTTCAAATTGATGGAACATTTGGGTATGAGTGACATCTTGTTGACGACGATAACAACGAGCAATATTAACCATTCTGATCGGGGGTTTGCTTTTTAGCCTCTCCATTTCTCGCACTTGTCCATTGGAAGTGTGAGGAGTGAGCACTATTTTGCCCATTTTTTTATCAGCTGGTAAATCAACGAAAAAAGTTTCCCACTCATCACGAGCTGGATGGTCGAGGGGCATGTTCAAGGCTTCAAAAGCATAATAATCCCAATCTGTCTCTGGATATCTGACTCTAGTGAAGCCAATTTTTTTGAAAATTTCAGAAATTTCCTCGATTGCTTGAGAGATTGGATGGAGATGTCCTTGGGGAGGCAAAATTCCAGGCAGAGTCAAATCTACCCAGTTTTCTGTTTTATCTTGTTGAAGACTGCCCAGCTTAGTTTGTAGGGAGTTTTTCAGGGCGTTGAGTAGCTTACCAGCCTGTTTGCGCTCTTGCGGTGAAACATTTCTGATTTGTTTGGAAAGTTCGTTAAATAAACCCTTTTTACCTAGATATTTAGTATTTAGCTTTTTCTGATCCAATTCTGGCTCATTATCAAACATAATTTTGAACTGTTGAATTTTACTCTGCAATTCTTTAAAAGTAGAGGTATTTTGAGTAGTTTCTGGCTTTGGTTTATTGGGTTGAGGCTTATTTAAATAATAGGAAAGAAAATATGTATTATTTTTTTGAGAAAGCCCCTTAAGTTTTATTGGATTGCATTCTTGAGTATTTTTTAATTGCGTTCCTCCATCTGGCATAGCAGGATAATCACCAATGGACATAATTCTCAATGGTTTATTTTCAGGAAGTTTAAATGGAACATGGATGTTTCTCTTTTCAATTTCTTTTTTTGTCACCATTTCTGTGGTAATTGGTAGTGCCTGATTAATAATGTATTGACACTCAGCTTCTATTTTTTTAAGTTGTTCAATAGTAAGTTTTTTGGGAATTTCTAAGTAATTTTGATTATTAATACCATGGCAACCGCTAAGGGCTATGACTTTTGGGGCAATATTTTTGATAGCTTGGTCAAGAATATGTCCAGCTGTATGAAGTTGCATATACTGATAGCGAAGATTCCAATCAATTAACAATTTAACTTGCTCTTTTTCAGTAATTTCACCGATTATTTTGCCTTTATGAAGCACTTTTCCATTGTTATAGGAAACGTGAGTTATTTTAAGAAAACCATTGGGTCCCTTAATAGTTCCAATATCAGCAGGTTGTCCTCCGCCCTGAGGATAAAAAATGGTTTGATCAAGAAAAACTTGCCACTGATTGTTCTCTTCGCTAATTTTGAGAACACTAGCCGTTGCAGTTTTTTGGTATGAATTGTTTAAATATAGTAATTTTGTTTTTTCCATACATCCTTCATTCTAGCAGGATTTCAAAAAACCCCCTTGCGGGGGTTTTGCTTTTTTTTCTATTTTTTAATTATTTAGCTGCCCCCTGAGCTTTATCGATGATGTTTTTAAATGCTTTTTCATCACGGATGGCAATTTCAGAAAGCATTTTGCGATTCAAAGAAATATTGGCTTTTTTGAGAGCATTAATAAATCTGGAATAATTGAGGGTGCTTTAGAGTTTGGTCAAAGCGGCATTTACTCTAATAATCCACAATTTACGCATGTCGCGTTTTCTCAATTTACGACCAATGAAGGCATATTGACCGGCGTGTAGTGAGGCCTCTTTGGCACGTTTGTACAAACGACTATTGGTTCCTCTGAAGCCCTTGTTTAGTTTGAGGACTTTTTTGTGACGTCTGCGTCTGATAACTCCGGTTTTTGTTCGTGACATAATTTCCTTTTAAATTTGTTTAGCCCATGCCTAGCATACGCTTTACTTTTCTGGCCCATTTGCCTTCTACCTCAACTAAAATGCGGTAATTGCGTTTGGCCTTTTTACTTTTATTGCGTTGTAAATGTCGCTGATTTTGCACGCGACGCATCACTTTACCACTACCGGTAATTTTGAAACGACGACTGGCGCCTTTGCGAGTTTTTTGTTTTATTTTTTTCATTTTTTCTTACTGGTGGGTGAAAGCTGAGCCATCAATTTTCTACCCATCATTTTTGGTTTGATTTCAATCATAGCAATGTCTGCTGTGCGCTCAAAGATTTTATCAAATAGTTCGAAACCAAACTCCTTTTTAGTAATAGCTCTTCCCTTAAAGAGTAGATCTAGACGAACCTTATCTCCTCTCTCCAAGAATTTAATAACTTTTTTCAAGCGAGCCTCAAAATCTCCTTCAGCCATAAAAGGGCTAAAGCGAATTTCTTTG
>JBDRPH010000030.1:0-4622 GCA_043827245.1 Minisyncoccota bacterium
CCGCTACAATGGATAAGTGAAAAAATCACCGTTAGTCGTCCAGCATCTCAGTAAAATCTTTGCGCCAGAAAAAAGGGGAGGCAGTCCTTTTACGGCCGTAAACGATATTTCTTTTGAACTAAAAGAAGGTCAAATCCTAGGTTTACTCGGTCCCAATGGGGCGGGCAAATCGACGACGATCTCGATGTTGCTCGGCACTCTCTCACCAACTACTGGCTCGATTGAATACTTTGGTAAAAACTTTGCCCGCCACAAAAGCGAATCCCTCCAAAATGTCACTTTTGCCAGTACTTACATCAGGATGCCTTGGCGCCTGACTGTTTGGGAAAATCTCAAAGTTTACGGCATGCTTTATGGAGTGCAAGGCAAAGTGTTTGCTGAGCGCATGGAGCGATTCCTGAGATTTTTTGGTGTTTGGGAACAACGCCATAAAACCATGAACATGCTTTCAGCCGGTCAAACCACTCGCATCATGTTGGCCAAGGCTTTTCTGCCCTATCCCAAGATTGTTTTGCTCGATGAGCCAACCGCCTCACTAGATCCAGACATTGCTCACCGAGTGCGTGAATTCGTCAAGCTTCAACAAAAAGAACACCACGTTAGTATTCTTTATACCTCGCACAACATGGAAGAAGTGACGGATGTGTGCGACGAGGTGATGTTTTTGAAAAAAGGCAAAATCGTGGCAGTCGATAAACCGCTTAATTTAGCTCGTTCAGTCAAGACCGCTCGCATGCGATTGCTAGTTAAGGATGGCCTGAAACGCATTATTAAATTCGCTAAAGCTCAAAATTTGCCAGTCACGGTTCAAGGCCGAGAAGCAGTTATTGAGATTGATGAGCAGTTAATTGCTCAGTTTTTAGCCAAATTGGCAGGAGAAAAGATCTCTTACTCACAAATTGCTGTCGATAAACCGACTTTGGAAGATTATTTTTTGCAAATGAGTGGAAAAATATGAAGTTACACCGAATCAAAGCACTATTTTTACGTCATCTTTTCCCTCTTCAGCGGGATTTTGATCTGCTGTCGGATATGATTTATTGGCCATTGGTCGATACGCTTTTATGGGGCATTACCAGTCAGTGGTTGGCGGAAGCCTCAGGTGAAGCCAACGTAGCTTTAGCCATCTTAATGGCCCTGCTTTTGTGGAACATTATCTGGCGGGCCCAGTCTGAAATTTCTAGAAATCTGATCGATGAAATTTGGAATAATAACTTGGTTAATCTTTTTTCCACACCATTGATGGTTAGAGAATGGTTGGTGTCAGTAATGTTGTTATCGATTCTCAAAATGACTTTTACGTTGACTATCATCACTGCCGTAGTAGTTGGCATGTGGCAAGCCAATATTCTATTCTTTGGCTGGTGGCTGATTCCTTTTATTTTGGCGATGGTCACTACTGGTTGGTGGGTGGGCTTTATTTCTGCCGGCATTATCTTGCGCTATGGTCCCAAAATGCAAACGGTGGTGTGGACACTACCAGGTATGCTTTTGCCCTTTAGTGCCGTCTTTTTTCCATTGGATCGTTTTCCGCAAGCCCTGCAAATTGTCAGTCGTTTAGTGCCCACTACTTATGTTTTTGAAACCATGCGCTCAGTTGCCGCCAGCGGCGTGATTGATTGGAGGACTTTTTCACTGAGTTTTGTGTTCAACTTCTTATACCTAGGATTGGCTGTTTGGTACTTCATCCGCAGCATGCGCTATAGCGTAAAGTTGGGGCTGGGAAGATTTAATTAAATTGAACTAAACATTTACTCGCTCAGTCAGTTTTGCTAAGCTCAAGGTAATGAATTCACAGGAATATCAGCAGTTTTTTAGTCGTGACGACGTCATGGTGGTACTCACCACTTCTACGGCCGGCTTAGGTCATAAGCGGGTAACTCGAGCTTTGCGACAGGGCTTACCAGAAACTATCCAAGAAGAAAAACTAGGAGCAAATGACTTTTGGATGCAGATTTTGCATCGGTTCACTAGTCGAAATTTTGTTTTTCGTTATCTTTTTGAACTAATTCAAAACACTCCTATTTTGGAGCGTAGCTTTGCTCGTTTTTATCGTCGTCGTCTGCGTAAACACACCAAAGACATTTATCAAAGAATGAGGGAATTAATTCAGCGCAGAAAACCCACTCCCAAGGTGGTTTTAATTTTAGCTACTCACTTCAGTTTGGCTCATGAATTGGCTGTGGTGAAGAGAAAGCTTGATCGTGAATTCAAGCTAAAGATCCTATTGGCAGTGGTGGTGACAGACGATTCTCCTCAGGAATTATGGGCAGTGCAGGGAGCAGATTATTTATTTGTACCCAGTGAATTGACTAAGGCTACTTTGCTGGAACATTTCAAAATTAAAAAATTAAAACCAATTCCAGAAATCGTGGTGAAACCATATCCGATTAGCTTGAGTTTGGCAAAAAAACTAGACAGTGATCAGCTAAAAGAAAAAGAAGCCCAAGTGAAAGCAAAAGGAAGCAAACCGCTCAAAGTGATGGTGCCGATTTCTGGAGCGGCGGTGCAGTTACATTATTTGCAGGCCATGATAGAAAGTTTGTGCCAGGAAAAGCAGGCTTTTGTTACCGTCGTTAGCCGTGAATCAAAAACTACCGCCGAGTTTTTAACTTGGGCTGGTAATCACCCTTGCATTAATGTGGTTGCCAAAAGTGATGATCGAGATGTGGTGAAAGAGTACGAAGAAGAATTTCATCGCGCAATTTATTCATTGGAAATCACCAAGCCCAGCGAACAGTCATTCAAAGCACTTTTTTCTCCACGCCAATTGGGCGGAGTAATCATGCTATTTAGCGATCCTGTCGGTCGACAAGAAGATGACAACATTGCCTTTTTACTTCGCCACGGCCTCCTGCCCAATGAGAAAGATGCTACTGCTATTAGAGAATTGTGCCTGGGGAAACTTGATGCGATAGATGAAGACTTACTAAAGCGAGCTCGTCGCTGGCGCGGAATTTTATTGCCCATCGAAGGCGCTGAAGCTGGTTGTTTGATTAAAGTTTTGCGGAAGACCGGAGTGCTGGAGGCAATGATGAATTTTACTGATTTTGAAGATAGTCACGAATTGGCCGATGACGGCGTGCAACAAATTTGGCACTATTTAGCCACTCAGTCACAGAAATTTTTGAAATAAAAATGAAGCCAAGCAACACTTGGAACTTGCTGATCAAATCATTGACCCCGATCCTAAATTGATCATTAGAAAGCGGCAACTAGAAGCACTAATTGAGAAATTTGGATAGTTTAAAGGTGGAGATGGGGGGCAATGAACCCCCGTCCGTAAACACGAGCCTTACAAACTTCTACAGACATAGCTTGCTTAAGGTATTACTCGAGGGGGAAACAAGCCAACCTGACTCGAGCAACCTGCACTAATCTTTAAACAAACGTCGTGCAATCCGTTTATTTGCATACTGACTGAGTTTTCACCCAGAGTACTTCATCAGTAAGAAAGTATCCCTGAATGCCCGGTTAAGCGAAAGCTTGCACGGGAGTTCCAAACATGAATTGAGCGAACTCATTCATATAGTTTGAAACTTTACTGCGAAATGAATTTGCAGTTGTATTTTTGCCCTGTTTTATGTCTTTTGGCAAAAGACAGTCTGCAGTTGGTAAAGAGCGGTCACGTCGATGCTTTACATCCCCGTAAGGCCTATATTATAGGGATTCCCAGGCAGAAAGCAAGCATTAGCCTTCATGGGCTAGAGTGACGGCGAAGATTTTTTTGGCTCCAAATTTTTTAAGTTGAGTGGCGCAGGCGGCTAAAGTAGCACCAGTGGTAACTATGTCATCCACTAGCAAGATATTTTTGTTGGAAACTAAGGTTTGTTTCCTGATCGGAACAGTGAAGGCCTCAGTCATGAGTTGCAGTCGCTCTTGATCGCTAGCGGTCGAGGCTAGGTTTTGGGTGTGGCGCTGGCGAGCGAGGAAATTCCGGTAGGGAATTTTCAAATTGAGAGCTAGTTGTTGGGCAATTAGTTCTGCTTGGTTATACCCTCGCCAGCGCAAACGCTTGGCATGGAGAGGCACTGCGGTGACATAGTCAATCTTGGTCGGAAACTGTAAATGCTTATAGAGTAAGTCTCCAAGAACGGGGCCGATCTGATGCAGTGATTGATATTTTAGTGCTTTGATAACCGTCGATAAAGGTGGCACAAAAAAGCCTAAGATTTTTATATCTTCGATTAAGTTTTCGATTGGCGGTAGCCTTGGCTGGAAATATAAAAAATCTATTTTATCTTGGCAATCGGCGCAGAAATAATCGGCATACCGGTCGCAGATTACACAAACGGGAGGAAAAAAAATGCGCAGTATGCTTGAGAAATTCACGACTTAAGTATGAAGGGGCTTTCTAGCAGCAACCGTAACATTATTATTTTATCAAAAGTCAGCTATCTGTAGGCTTTCTGCTCAGGGCTATTTGCCAGTGCAAAAATAATTATTTGTGGGCAACAAATTCCACTTTCTTCTTGTAGGGCACAAATTGGAGGAAGATTATCTATTCTAATTGTTTGTCTACAATTGTGTACGTTATCGAAACCATGTGGACATATTTTTTTTAAATCAGTTCGATAGCGTGACTTACCTTCTTTTGAATCATTCATACCGTTGCCTCCTTT
>JBDRPH010000031.1:0-5452 GCA_043827245.1 Minisyncoccota bacterium
AAAATAATCTGCTTGATAATTTTTAACAGCATGACTCATCCCCAGGTTGTTTCCACCAGTAAAACCCAGGTTTGATTCGCTGCGAATTAATTCGACTGGGGCCTTTTTTAGGTCTTTTGCCAATTTAAGAGGTACTTTAGAACCGTTATCAACCACCAATACCTGATGTGCAAAGCCGTCATGGGCTGCTTTTACAGCAGAGCGAATAGCCAGATCTGTTTCTTTGGGAGTATTGTAATTAACAATAATGGTAGTAACGTGTTCCATAATTGATCTTCATTATACTATTTAATTGGCTGGGTTTTACTCTGATATTCCCAAATTTCGAATCCATTAGTTACTAACGGATGACTTAGTGTGGTCACCAGTCGATAACCTTCCTGAGAACGATTAAAATCTGGAATTTGATGCTCCTCAATCACAAATAAAACATTTTTATCTTTTATAAGTTGCTGGTCATTCCAGTCAATGTGTTGGAAATAGATATTATCAAGTCGCTGAACATGTCTAAAACCCTCTTTATCTGCTGGATAAAAATCAATTCTAGTAGCTAATTCCGCTGGATTACCAGGCTCATAAAATAAAAAGTAAATGTAAGGAGAATAACTTTCGTCCTGAATATAAATAGCGTCATACTTGTTTTGCTGATCACCGAGCCAATAAACCAAAGTCTTCATTTGCCAAGACCAATAGCGAGCTTCGGTGGTGGGAGAAACAAAATAATAATGAATCAAAAAACGATAAGCATTATAAGACAATCCCATAATTAACAGTGATAATACTGCTAATAATAGTTTTCTTGATACATATTTATGCATTAATTGCAATAATTTAATAAATCCATAAACTGATAATATTTCAATTACTGGGTATGCTGGGGAAAAACGAATGGTATGGTTGGCTTCAAAAGTGAGCATCGG
This sequence comes from Minisyncoccota bacterium, assembly GCA_043827245.1. Classification (GTDB taxonomy): domain Bacteria; phylum Patescibacteriota; class Microgenomatia; order UBA1400; family PJMF01; genus UBA10119. The sequence continues at coordinate 921 of JBDRPH010000031.1, forward strand.
AGCCACACTAGCAGCCAGCAACCAACCGCCCAGCAACCACTGCCAAGTTTGCGGCCTTGTAAAAAGATAAAATAGGCCAGCTACTAGACCAAAAAACATTATCGGATAAAAATTACCAAAGCCTGTAATGTTATGAGCGTGATTAGCTCCACCCTGTAAAAATAAAAATTCTGGTGAAATTAACTTCAAAAAATTAGTTTCCACTTGTACAAAAAAGGCACCCAACTTATTAGCAGCCAATACAAAGATAGGATTATCCATTTGTGGAGTTACTCGACGATAATCATTAACTCTAGTGGTGTATGCGTTTAAATCTAAAATAGACAAGCCACTAAATTTGGTGCTATTGGCCTCACTAACTCCACTAAGCATTAATAAGCCACCAACTAAAACAAAAGGAGCTAGACTGGCCATTAACCAATTATTTTTACCAGTAAAAAAGCGTTTCCAAGTCGGCAGGTAAATTAACACAACCACTAACCAAAAAAGTGGGATAAAAACTTGATAAGCATGGTAGCCCAGTAAAGTTAACGCCCACAAAGTTTGAGAAAAAACCAACAAACCAATTCTCTTCTTGCCCTCAGCAAAGTCTCGCAACACTACCAACAGCGCCACTAATCCCCATAAAAATAAGCTCATGGCCAGATGAGCTTCGTAAGCCACATGAGAAAAATGCACCGCCCAAGGAGAAATTGCCAGCGCGAGTGGTACCAATAATTGTAATTGCGAACGATTTTTGTGCTTCGCGAAAAGTAAAGAAACTAAAAAATAGCTACTAATCACTACACTCACTCCGGCAAGAGCCGAGGGCAAGCGTACAGTCCAAGCAGTCAAACCAAATAACTTAATTAATGGAATCAGCGTGTAAACATAGAGAGGTAATTTCCAATCACCAAATGACTCGATTTGTATTGGCCAAGCAACGCCGTGCTCTTCTTGGCCGGTCATCAATAAGGAATAGGCCGTGTAACCCAAAGAAGCCTCATCGCGATTCAGCTCAATCGGCACAGCACCTAATTTGAAAAAACGTAAGGCAATGGCTAATACAAAAATTAATCCTAATAATAATTCACGACGATTGCTAAAAAGTAATTTAAATTGTTGCATTAAATTTTAAATTTACGACGCACTTGCCAATAAACTCGCTTCAAACCTCGACTGTTTCTCACTTGATAGTCAGCCCACCAATAACGCCAAACTTGTTGCACTTTTTGTAAGGCTTCACCTAAGTCTTCTGGTTGAGTTGGTTTGAAGCCTTGATTGCCCCATTGCTTTAAATAAATAGCCGATTCATACATGGCTTGCAAAAGCGAAAGTGAGACTCCATGCATTCCTTCTTCCACACCGTTCATCATCAGAGAACGCTTAGCAAATTCCCCCGCAAATCTTTCCAAGAGTTCTGCACTGGAGAATTCTTTTAACTGAGGTCGCTCTTTAGCTTGAATAGTGGTGTAATGATTGAGTTTCTCAATAAAGTGATTAATATCGTCATAATTAAAGTGAAGCAGGGCAAATTTTTCTTCTTCGGGAAAATAAATCTCTTTGCCCCTAACATCGGGCAATCTATGAACACCCACTTGCCACGAGACTGTTCCTTTTTTAAATAATCTAGGTTGATGATCTGGCCACCAACCAGTTTTGGCTATCCAGTGTCCAAAAACCATATTTTTTCTGGGCAACCAATAAACATCAGCCGCCTCTGCTTGAGCAATGGTGTCTAAAATAATTTTTTTAAGCTCATCAGTCACTACTTCATCAGCATCAATAACCAAAATCCAATCATGGCTAGCTTTGCTGAGAGCAAAGTTGCGAGCCGGATCAGCATAACCCAAGTCTTCGTGTTGAAAAATTTGTTTAGTAAATTGTCGCGCCAATTCAACAGTTTTGTCGGTGCTGTGCATATCCACGATCACGATCTCATCAGCAAACTTAATCGACTCGAGAGTACGTTTTAAAGTATCTTCAACATTTTTGGTATTAATCACTACCGATAACTTAACTGCTTGCATATGGTCATTGTACTGTTTTTACTACAAAGAGAAAATATCAGTGTTGGTTTAAAGCAGTGATCCAAAAAAATCAGCCTGCAACCAATAGGCCTCATGAGTAATCGATAAAATACTGGTTAAATTGGCTGTTAATAAAATTACAAATAAAACCAACATAGTTTTCCTAATCAAGTTTTGCCGATTTAAAGCTTGCCAGCCTAATGGCAAAAATCCAATCAGCACGATACCCCTCATTAACCAATTGCCCAAATCGGCATAATTATCACTAAACATTAAGGCCAATCGCAAACTTGGTAGTAATAACAACCACACCAAACCCACTAGTAAGCCATTTTTTGTTTGCCAAATTGTTTGCAACAGCGCAGTGCTACTAATTATTAACGACGGCCACAAAACAAAATCGTACCAACCATGAAAAGTATCTTCTCCCACTGTCAATCCAATAAATAACAAAGAAAAAATGGTGAACAAATGAACTAATAATAATTTTTTGTTTTTAGTAGGTTGAACAAGCAACCAAAAGCTAGCAAAAAGACCCAATACTTTCCAACCATCAAAAAATGGATGTCTGACTAAGGCAGGGTTTAAAAACAGCCGATTTTGCAGGGTTGCTAGCCCCAGCTGTCTGGCGGATTGATCTGTTAAGACCGCCAAAAACAGTGGCCAGTTATAAATTGCCCCATAAAGAGCAAATAAACTTGCACCCAGTAAACCACCAATTCCTGCTATCTTAGTGATTTTTGGCTGCTTAATTAGCAAACCATAAATAAATAATGAAGCTGGAATAATCAAACCAGAAACTTTGGTTAAAACCGCCGCGGCACTAAATAATGCTAATAGCCAACCAGTCCAACGATTTTGTTTAGTCAGTGATGATTTGTTAAAAATGATTAATAAAGTTAATAAAATCCAAGTTACTAATAAATTCTCTGCCACCACCAACCGACTGCCAAATACCAAACTAGGAATAGTCAAAAATAAGCTTGTCCCTACCAATGCCCACTTTTGAGTGAAAACTTGTCGTAAAACTAACCAAAAAATTCCTACGTTAATGGCCCCCAAAATTACTAAGGGCAAGCGGATTACTTTCAGCGATGGTGCTGCTAACCAATCGGCCTTTAAACTATGGGCCGTTCCCGGTAAAAGTGAGAAGAGTGGGGGATGATCCAAATCCGGCCTGACTATCGGAGCATTATAAACTCCCTCAATATAATGATAATTATCGTAAGCTGAAAAATATGACCAAGAAGCTGGCGTTCCTTCCTGAATTAAACTTGAACCCAGCAGGGTCCAAGCATTTTCGTCAGCCGTCTCCCCGCCTATTGGAAAATAGGCATAGTGCCAACTGCGCAACAGAAAAGCCACTGCGATCAACAATAAGAAAATCAATAAGTTTTTGGTTTTAGAATTAATTAACAACTTAATTTTTGACATCAATTGATTTATTGTACTGGTTTTATGCCCAAGAAGAAATCATTTATTCACTCATCTTGATTCGCCAAGCCTCCATCATGTGTTGTGAGCCTACTTGCTAACTGTTACAATTTTTTTAACTAGATGAAAAAATTATTAAGCAATTCTATCTTTCAGCTCTCTATTTTTATTGTTTTTGTTACTCTCTTAGCCGCTTGGCCACATCGCACCGAAATCTTTACTCCCACCGACCGAGCTGCCACCGGAAAAGCCTACAGCCAATCACAATACGTATTGGGTGATGAGGCTATTGAAAAAATTGATGATGGCACTCTTTATCAATATGCAGCTGATGCGTATTTCCAGGGTGAAGATCCCACTGCTATTAATTTTGAGCATCCCCCACTGGGAAAATACGTTTTTGGTTTGTCATTACAACTATTTAATAGAGTTTTAATCATCAACATTCTATTATTTGCGCTTTGTCTAACTTTGTTTGCCACGCTGTTAAAGACATTAAAGTTTTCGTTTTTTTCAATTCTTTTGGCGGTCGGTTTTCTAGCGCTCGGTAGTGGATTGGGGAGCCATCTGCGGACAGTTCTTCTTGATCTGCAAATTTTACTTTGGTCATTGGCATTTTTTAATGTTTTATTTCTATCAAAAGAAAGTTGGAGAAAATACAGCCTCATTGGCTTGGTGCTGGGGTTGCTGATGGCTACCAAATATTTTTTCCCGATCATTTTTTTGTTTGTTGGTTTATTGGGTATTTGGGTTTGGCAGAAACGCACTTGGAAAAAGGCGGTCTTCAGCTTGGCAATTATCTTGCTTGTTTATTTAGCAAGTTACGCCGCCTTCTTCATCCACCAACACTCGTTAATGGATTTTATTCGTTTTGAATGGTTTCGTTTTCGCTGGTGGACTGGCAATCGCACTATTCCGCAATTCATTATTTTGCAAACTCTTTTTTTGGGCAAATACAGGGCTTGGTGGGAGCCAACCCGCCAATATTTACCCAGTGGAGATTGGAATTTAAGTTGGCCAATTCTATTCGTTGCCTATTTAATTTCGCTCATTAAACAAAAACTCTCGCTTAAAACCAACATCATTATT
>JBDRPH010000032.1:0-6378 GCA_043827245.1 Minisyncoccota bacterium
CAGGATTTTTCAATGTCAATCATTGGGAATATCAAAAAGCTGGTCGGGTTGTTGATCGATTGGTGCCAGCTGACGCCAAACTGATCGCTCCTGCTATGGGCGACACTCAGTTTCTTTTTCAAACCAATCGCACTGGTTGGCCAATTGGTTTTGAGATTCAAGATAAAATTGATCAAGGGGCTACTCATTACGTTACTACCAGCATGGATGATGAAGCTCAAGAATTGGCCAAAACTTATGCCATAATTGAGAAAAATGATTTGTTTTTATTATTAGATTTAACGAAGCTACAACCATGAAAATCTTAATGCTCACTCCTTATTTGCCCTATCCTTTACTGTCTGGCGGTCAGATTCGTACTTATAACTTATTAAAAAAATTGGCTCATAAACATGAAATTACCTTATTCGCTTTAATTAAAAATGAAGAGGAAAAACAACACATCGCAGAATTGGAAAAATATTGTCGTAAAGTTAAGGTTTTTAAACGTTCAGAAAAACCATTCACTATCAAAAATGTTTTTAGAGCTGTTTTTTCCTCCTATCCATTCTTAGTCACTCGCAATCACGTTCCAGAAACAATTGCTGCCATCAAAGCTGAACTAGCTCGCGAAAAATATGACCTCATTCATGCTGAAACTTTTTATATGATGCCTCACTTGCCAGAAAATAACATTCCCACCATCTTGGCTGAGCAAACTATCGAATATTTGGGTTATGAAAGTTATGTCAAAAAAACCAATAGATTAATCGCTCCGTTACTGGCTATCGATGTACAAAAAATCAAAAAGTGGGAGCGCCACTACTGGCAACTCTGCGACAAACTGATCGTCATGAGTGAGGAAGACAAGCAGTTTATCAGTCAACAAATCAAAAACAGTCAGAAAATAGAGGTGGTAGCCAATGGCGTTGATTCTGCTTGGTTTGACGAAAAGCCGAGAAAATTACCCACAACTCCGACGGTTTTGTCGGTCGGCACCTTCAAGTGGCTACCAAATGTTGAAGCTGTTGATTTCTTAGTCAAAAAAATTTGGCCCCACCTACATCAACTGGTGCCGACCGCCAAACTATTAATCGTGGGCAATGCTCCCACTAAAAAAGCCAAGCGCTACGGAGAAATCGACAAAAACATTACTGTTCTGGGCAGGATTCCTGATATTCGTACGGCTTTTAAAGAAGCACACGTCTTGGTAGCACCAGTTTTTAGTGGCAAAGGAACTAGATATAAAATTCTAGAAGCAATGGCCAGTGGTACACCAGTGGTAGCCTCTAAAATTGCCGTAGAAGGTTTGAGTGTTAAACTAGGCACACATTTATTAGCCAGTAATTCAGCAAAAACCATGGCCGAGCTGGTTGCTAAGCTGTTAAATGACGAACAATTGTGGAAAAAATTATCAGTTAATGGTCGCCTGTTTGTTCAACAGAACTTTGATTGGCAATCTATTTCCGAAAAACTTGATATGATTTATCAAACATTGGGTAAAAAAGGAGAAACATATGGTCAAAAAAACTAAGCAACTTAAAAAAACTAAAACAATTAGTCGCAAAAAAGCGGATCTTAATATCATTCTGCTCAACTACAACGCTCAGTTTTGGCTCAGAAAAACCCTCGCTAGCCTTAAGAAATTTTATTTAGACAAAACTAAATATCGAATTGAAGTGACCGTGGTAGACAACGACAGTAACGATGGCTCTCCAGCCATGGTTGCCAAAGAATTTAGATGGGCCAAATTAATCAAATCCGGTGGTAACGTCGGTTTTTCAGCAGGCAACAACATTGCGCTCAAACAAAGCACTGCTCGCTACACCATGCTGCTCAACAGCGACACCGAATTCCATCATGGTTCCAACTTAGATATTTTAATTGATTATTTGGATGACAATCCTCAGGTAGGAATGATCACTCCTCGTGTTGAATTGCCAGATGGCTCTCTTGATCAAGCCTCTCATCGTGGAGAACCAACTCCTTGGGCTTCGCTCACTTATTTTTCAGGACTAGCCAAAATCTTTCCCAAAAGTTCATTTTTAAGTCGCTATCACTTAACTTTCAAAAATCTTAATGAAATTCACGAAATAGATTGTTGTACTGGTGCCGCCATGATTTTCCCCACCAAATTTATGCAAGATAAGGTTGGTTTATTGGATGAGCGTTTCTTTATGTATGCCGAAGATTTGGATTGGTGTCGTCGTTTCCGCGAAGCTGGCAAAAAAATCATCTTTCATCCCGGAGTACAACTCACTCATCATAAATATAAATCAGGCATCAAAAGCTCTTCCAGCAGACTTTCCAAAAAAATTCACAACATGTTTTATGACACCATGTTGATGTATTACGACAAATGGTACGCCGAGAAATATCCTAAATTTTTCCGAACAATTCTGCGATATTTTCTCTTTATTAAGAAGGGTGGGTTATAAACTCATGAAAAGAATTGGCATTGATTGCCGATTAGCCGGAACACAGCATGCTGGATTGGGTCGTTATATCGAAAATCTAGTCCAACACTGTGTGAAAGAAACTGACATTGAGTGGGTGTTATTCTTTCATGATCAACGCCAAGCTCAGGCAGTGTTGCCTGGCAAAATTGCCAATGTTAAACGAGTTTATGCTCCCATCAAACATTACTCCATTAAAGAACAATTATTATTACCCTGGATTTTCTTAAAAGAGCGACTTAATTTACTCCACATACCTCATTTTAATATTCCCTGGATTTATCCTGGGAAAATCTTGGTTACCATCCATGATTTACTTTGGCATGAACAGCGAGGAAGTAATGTCACTACTTTGCCAGCTTGGCAATATTGGTTCAAATATCTGGGTTACAGGTTAACTACTTGGTGGGCTGTCAAACGAGCCAAAACTATTTTTGTACCCTCACAAACCGTCAAACAAACCCTGAGTCATTATTTTCCCAAAGCCGAAAATAAAACCTTGGTTACTCCAGAAGGAGTAGGGGAAGCTTATCTGCAAAAAATTAGCAGCCAACCAGATCCGAATCCTGAAAAAATCTTGGTTTATACTGGCTCACTTTACCCGCATAAAAATGTTAGGTTAATTATTCAAGCGTTACCTCTGTTGCCCGATTTTACGCTAGCAATCGTCAGTGCCAGAAGTGTTTTTCAAGACAAGCTGAAAGCAGACGTTAAACAATATCAATTAGAAAATAGAGTTGAGTTTCTTGGCTTTTTACCAGATGAGAAACTAATTAAACTTTATCAACGTTCATTTGCCTTGGTTTTTCCCTCACTGTCTGAAGGTTTCGGTCTACCAGGAATAGAAGCTATGGCAGTGGGCTTGCCAGTGATTGCCTCAGACATTCCGATTTTCCATGAAGTTTATGGTGAGTCAGCGGCCTTTTTTGATCCTAAATCTGTAGCCGAATTGGTGGAAACTATCAAAACTATCGGGCCGTCCCGAAAAACATTACAAGAAGCTGGTAAAAAAAGAGTGAGACAATTTAGTTGGGACGAAATGGTAAAACAAACCGTGAAACAGTATCGAGCCTGGTTTTAGTTAAACCAATTTCAATTTATGGTAAAAAAACCCCAACCTTCCGTTGCCTTAGTTTACGATCGAGCTAACACTCCTTTCGGTGGAGCAGAAGATGTGCTGTTAGCCTTGCACCAAGCTTTTCCAGAAGCCCCACTCTATACTTCGCTTGCTTCTAGCATTCACGCTCCTTGGATTAAACAATTTCCACAAGTATTTACTAGTTGGTTGAATAAACTGCCAATACTGCGCACTCGACACCGCTGGTTAGCACTTTTCATGCCCATGATTTTCGAAAGTTTCGATTTGAGTTCCTACGACATTATTATTTCCATTACTAGTGCAGAAGCCAAGGGAGTAATTACTCGTCCCGATCAACTACATTTGTGTTATTTATTAACACCCTCACGTTATCTTTATCAAGATAAAAAACATAGCTTAAATTCTCATTGGCTGTTGCGTCTGCCTTTAATTCGTCAATTAGCCAAGGCTCTGCTTGGTTATCTGACTTGGTGGGATCAAGCGGCTATTTTCAGACCAGATGTAATTATTCCTATTTCTCAACTTGTAGCTCAGCGTGCTCATCAATTTTATCCAGCAATAAATCTTCAACCAGTGATTTATCCTCCCGTTGCTTCTTTTAAATCAAGATCAATCTCTCAACAGCCAATCATTGGTTTCTCTAATTATTTATTGGTTGTTTCTCGTTTAGTTTCTTATAAAAAAATCGACCTAGCTATCGAGGCGGCTGGGCAATTGGGTAAAAACTTAGTCATTGTCGGTCAGGGGCCTAAGAAAGCTGGTCTGGAGCGCTTGGCAGCCCGGCAAACCAACAGTAAAATTGTTTTCCTCAGCCAAGTCAGTCAAACTCAGCTCGCCAATCTTTACCAGCACTGCCAAGCGCTCATCATGCCTGGAGTTGAAGACTTCGGCATCGTTGCTCTGGAAGCTAATAGCTTTGGAAAGCCCGTCATAATCAATGCTCAAAGTGGAGCGGCGGAACTAATTGAGCCTGGTATTCACGGTGTTCGAATTCCCCAAACCAATCTAACAGCCACTGTCGAAGCCATTCGACAATTAGCAAAACTTAAGTTTTCTGTCGCCAAAATGAGGCAAAATCCCTTACAATGTGATACAAATACGTTTATTAGAAAATTTGTTGCTGCAACCCAACAACACTGGCAAAAAACTGAACAGGACAACTTATGACTACCAATAAACATACCTTTGCAATCATCTTGGCTGGCGGAGGTGGCACTCGTCTTTGGCCAAAATCCCGCAATAAAATCCCCAAGCAGTTCTTAGATTTAGATGGCGAAGACACCATGATCCAAGTGACAGCCAATCGTTTTGCAAAAATCGTGGATTGGAAAAAAATCATTGTTGTTACTTCCCAAAAATATCAGCAGCTTGTTCGCAAACAGCTACCCAAAGTTTTACCAGAAAACATCATTGCTGAACCAGAAAAAAGAGATACAGCCATGGCAATGTTGGTCGGCGCTCTATACGCCAAATCAAAAGATCCTGATGCAGTATTAATTAATGATGCCGCTGATCATGTTATTAAAGACGAAAAAGAATTTTTGAGATTGATGATGCTCTCTGCCAAAATAGCCAGCGATCACCAACACCTAGTAGCAGTGGGAATTATTCCCACTTTTCCCTCTACTGCTTTTGGCTACATAAAAACTGGAGAGGAATGGAAAAAAATAGGCAAAGATACGGTTTTCAAAGTAGATAGCTTCGTAGAAAAACCAAATCAAGCCACAGCCAAAACTTTCATTTCCAGTGGGAAATACTTCTGGAACGCCAATCACTACGTTTGGTCTGCTAAAGCCCTTCAAGAAGCTTTCAAACGCTATCGACCAGAAATGTATGAGGCAACCCGCCATCTTGATTCGCTCACCCCGCCAGCCTTTATGAAGGCGCTCTCTGCAGTTTATAAAAAAGTTGAGTCTATCTCAGTAGATTACGCTATTTCTGAAAAAGCCGATAATTTATTAATTATCCCTGGTGATTTCGGTTGGGATGACATTGGAGAATGGAAAGTAGTCTATGATTTATCGCAAAAAGATGATCATGAAAACGCTATCATCGGTCCTGAAAAAGACTCGCTTTCTTTACTCATAGACTCGGAGGGCAATTTGGTTCATACCAATAATAGAATGGTGACACTAGTTGGTGTTAATAACATGATCATCGTTGATACAGGAGAAATTTTATTAATTTGTCCCATGAATCGCAGTCAAGAAGTTAAAAAATTAGTAGAACGACTCAAAGAAGATGGTCGTAAAGAATACCTATAATGAATTACGAGCAACAAAAACGAATACTCGATCTAGTCGCGGCCACACTCTTAATCATTGCCTTTTTGCCTTTTTGGATTATTGTTCCCATCCTCGTCATTTTGGACTCTGGTTTTCCGATCGTGTTTCGACATAAACGCATTGGCAAAAATGGCCAAGAGTTCTACATCAATAAATTTCGATCCATGGTTCCCAATGCTCATGAACTACTCCATAAAAAAAATAAACAACTACTGAAAAAATTTAAAAAGGGCGACTGGAAAATTGCCGCCAAAGATGATCCTCGCATCACCCGTTTGGGCAGGTTGCTAAGAGCCTTAACCATCGACGAATTTCCTCAACTCTTCAATGTAATCAAAGGTGAGATGAGTATGGTCGGTCCCAGAGCTTACATGAAATCTGAGCTTAAAGAGCAAACTAAGAAACACCCTGAAACTAAAAAATATGTGAAGAAAATCTTAACCATCAAGCCAGGAGTCACTGGCCCTTGGCAAACTAGCGGACGTAATGAAATTCCATTCACTCAAAGAGCTAAAATCGATGCTGACTACGCTGACAATCGCTCCACCTGGAAAGATAT
>JBDRPH010000033.1:0-2823 GCA_043827245.1 Minisyncoccota bacterium
CAATGCTGGTTGAGGAAGAAGAAGCAAAGAAAATGCATAAAAGATGCCATAAGTAGCCATTGCCCTTATTTCGCGACAAGTCTAATCATCATCAAATGAATAAAGCCTTATTTTTAGACCGTGACGGAATTATTAATAAAATGGTTTATAACCAAGAATTTGGTCTAGTTGATACTCCCGCTCGTATTCAAGATATAGAACTAGTATTTGGCATCTCAGACTTACTAAAACTTTCGTCAGGCTTAGGTTTTCTGAACATTATCATCTCTAACCAGCCAACTATTGGTTTAAAAAAGATATCCAAAGCTCAATTTGAGACAGTTAGGAAGGCCATTATTGATAAACTCAAGCAAGATGGAGCAGTCATCGATGGTGAGTACTACTGTTTGCATCATCCATTTGCCAAAAATTCAAAATACAGAAGTGACTGTGACTGCAGAAAACCAAAGCTGGGTTTAATTCAACAGGCCAAAAAGGTTCACAACATTGACCTAAACAAATCTTGGTTCTTGGGTGATGGAGTTAATGACATTATTGCTGGTCACAATGCCGGTTGTCGCACGATTTTGCTTGGTCATGGTTTAGAAACCGGTTATCTCCAGTTGATCAAAAAACACCTAGGAAAAATTATACCAGACTTTATAATTAAAAAACTGCCTGATGCCATTAGAATTCTCAAAGAAAACTCATTATGAAGGCGATTATTGTGGCTGGGGGCAAAGGTACCAGACTCCACCCTCTAACAAAAAATATACCAAAACCCATGATTGAGGTGGCTGGCAAGCCAATTCTAGAACACACTCTTGATCTGTTAGTTGCTAGTGGCATTAAGGAATTCATTTTCACTTTATGTTATTTTCCAAAAGTAATCACTGATTATTTTGGAGATGGCTCAAAGTTTGGAGTAAAAATTGAGTATGTTTACGAAGATGAACAACTACCACTGGGCACTGCGGGCGCAATTGCTACAGTTTCAAATAATATTAACGAGACATTTATTGTGACTTATGCTGATATTCTAAGAAAACTTGATGTTGGAGATATGATTAAACAACATCATGCGGCTAAAGCCTTCTCAACTATTCATACATACAAGCGGTTTGGAGCTGATCCAAAAAGTATGATTATTTTCGATCAACACAGAAAAATTACCGCCTTTGTGGAAAGACCAGAATTGAGTCAGATTAAGACAGACTTTGTTTGGGCTAATGGTTCATTTTATATTTTTGAACCAGATATATTCAAACTAATTCCCCCAAAACAGGCTGTTGATTTTGGCAAAAACGTTTTTCCAAAAATATTATCTGCTCAGGGAAAACTTTATGCCTACCCTTCAGAAGAATATTTCATTGATATTGGCAATCTCGAGAAACTATCTTTAGCCAGAAAGCAATTTATCCCACCAAAGCTGGGCAATTAGCTATGCCATGCCAGACGACTGCTTGATATGCTTCGGCAAAAGCTGTGATTTTATCGTCAGTAATGATGGGTATGAGTACACAATGAGTGGCAACTTTTTTGGTATAACCACCATCTCGGCTGACAATTCCTAAAATTGTGGTGCCTTTCTTTTTGGCATACTTTAAAGCTTTAGGAATATTTGTGCTGATGTTGGTTTCCAAATTACCTCCACCAACCGAAAATACCATGATGGCGTCTTTTTTTGATAAATGACTACCTATCAGCCAGTTCACAAAAACACTATCCCAACCATCGTCATTAGTTCTGGCAGTTAATTCGGATACATTATCAACCGGAGTATATGTCTCAATATTGCAGATCTTTCTAAAATCATTGACCGCATGCGAGCAATTAGCGGCGCTACCGCCAACGCCTATCAAGAATAGTCTACCTTTACGTTTCTTTAAAGCTACTAAAGCTGTTATGGTGTCATTTATGTCTTTTTTTGAAATCTTACCGGCTACCTCAGCGATGCCATCCATGTATTCCTGGGTATAATTAGTTATAATACTCATCTTAACCTCCTAGCTTAGATTAATTAATACTTTGGTGCCTTCCCAATCAAATCGAACTCTTCTCTCCTCCAAGCCAATTTTGGCCATTTTTTCTCTAAATCTAGCTTTGTTTTTGTTAACATAAAATACTAACCAACCACCTCCTCCAGCACCTATGATCTTGCCTCCCAAAGCTCCAGCTTTCATAGCTTGATCGTACCACTCATCTATTTGAGATGTGGATACTTTACTAGACAGTCGTTTTTTAATCAGCCAATGCTCATGGAGTGAGGCGCCAAAATCATCAATGTAACCCTTGAGTAAATTCTTCTTGGATTCTTGACCCAATGCTTTTATATCATCTAAGGCCTCAATTAATTGTTTTGAGTGCTTATCTTTTACCTGAACTTTCTTCTTTTCATCAGCTAGAACAGAAGATGCATCTCGATGAATCCCGGTGCGAAAAAATAATAGATTACTTTCCAATTTGGAGACTGCATGCAAGGAAAGATCAAGAGGTTCTACTGATACAGCTCCGGTTTCATCGATCTCAAAATAATTGACTCCACCCAAAGCGGCAATATATTGATCCTGAGGCCCAACAGGTTTTTTTAAAATATCAATTTCAACATTGCAGGCCTCTTCGGCCAATTTTAATTGAGAAACTGGTTCTCGTTTGTAGGTATGTAAGGCATGCAGTAAACTAACTTCAAAAGAACCAGAACCACCTAAACCAGATCGGGCTGAGGCATCTGCCGCTGTAGACAACTCTATACCCTTAGTGATGTTGGTTAATTTAAGACACTCTTTGATTATTCGATTAGGAATCTTTCTATAGTCATAGGTCATGATGGCTTCAGTTCCGTGA
>JBDRPH010000034.1:0-10582 GCA_043827245.1 Minisyncoccota bacterium
TGGATTTATAAAAAAGAGCTAGCAAAATTGGCAAAACGATTACTAGGTAAGCTCCCAAATCATAATGACCACCAAAAGTAGATTGCACTCTGGCGTGTTCAGTTAAGTAGAGCCGCACTCCTTTGCTAAACTCGCGATTCATAGTGGAGTAAACCGGCCAATACCAATATTTCTGCCCCACCCCATAAAAGGAAACAGCCAGTACAGTTAGTACTAGCATCCAGACAATTATTTTGGCTTGTTTAAAAGTTTTAAGCGAAGCATACATCAGCACAAACAGGAAGAAATATTCCATATAGCGGAAGAGATGAAGAGCCGATTTACCAACGTGGAGTAGTTCCAGAGGCACGGTATGAATGATGAAAATAGCCGAAAGAATAGATAGAAAGCCGACCAAAGTGTAAATACCGATCAAGCGAAACAAGGGGGATTTCCAAACAACTTTACCCCGCCATAGTTGGATGATCCAAGTTAAGCCAGCCAAAGCAATTAAGGCGTCTTCAAAACGCACCCGCACAATGTAGCCGGGCAAAATATCAAATAAAGGAATCTTGGGATAAAGTGGAATAAAAATTAATAAAAGAGTGCTAAAAAGAAACAGGATATTGCTGTCCAGCCAAGAAAAAATCTTTTTAAAAAAACTATTTTCAAGGTTTTTTTTGTTGGGTTGGTGAGTGGCGATTTTTGGTTTTGGCATTTTAAAACTTAGAAACTAGGTAGTTTTTTTAAAATTCTGGCATAGATCCCCGCCTTGCGAGAATTAAAAGCTAGGGTGCTAAATAAAATCATTCGTAAAAAAACTCCCAAACCCAAGATCAGTTTGGCAAATGGTCTTTGCCAGAAGGGCTTGAATTTGGACCAAAGATAAACATAGCCCTTAATTTCACCAGTGAGGGCATTTTCTGAACCAGCGCTGGCATTGGCTAGGTGAATAATTTTAGCTTTTGGCTGGATGGCGATATCCCAATGGTGTCTTTTGGCACGCAGACAATATTCAATGTCTTCACCATACATAAAAATATTGTCGTCCAACAAACCAATTTCTTCAATTACCTGGCGACGAATCATCATGGCAGTACCTCCCAGCCAATCGATAGATGTGAGGCGAGTTTCGTCCTTTTTCATTTTGACGTTGCGACCAGTGTGTTGAGTTGAAGGAAGAAACGAGCCGATAAAAGGCAAATCATCCAGAAACAGCATTTGGACCGCTAGAGAAAACAGCGTGGGAAAATTACCACCTTGGGCTTGCAGTGTTCGATCGGTATTGAGTAGCATGGGAGCGATAATCCCCAACCGATCAGTTTTTTTATCAGCAAAAGAGCTTAAATGTGCAGTAGTTTCATCAATGGGAGTGTCTTGGAAGGTTTCGATTAATGCCTTAAAAGCTCCCGGTTGAGTAATAGTATCGGAATTGAGCAGAATGACAAACTGGCCACGAGATTTTTTGATTGCCTGATTGTTGGCGCTGGCAAAGCCTTTATTATCTTTATTGGCAATGACGGTGTTTTTTATTTTATTTTTTTGAAAATATTTTCTAACGGCTTCTACTGATCCGTCTTGAGAATTATTATCTACAATAAAAAACTCTGTTTTATCAAGCAATTTACTAGTTTTTAGATCAGCCACTGCTGATTTGAGAGTTTGAAGAGTAATTTCTTTGGTGTTGTAAGAAACACTAATAATCGAGAGTAACAAATCTTGCTTGGGGAGTTTGTTTGACATAATTTATTGAAAAAGTCTGGGTCTACCTAGTCGATAATTATAATCAGTCAATTTTCTTTGAGCGATTTCTTTGGCTGGTACGCCACCGACAATTTCACCAGGCGCTACGTCTTTGGTAACTACTGCCCCAGCCGCCACCACCGCTCCTCTGCCAATCGTCACTCCAGGCAAAATAATTGCTCTGGGGCCGATGAATACATAGTCTTCAATTACCACTTTTTCCTCAAGTGGTCGCATGTCTTCTGCCTGAATGTCATGCTCACTAGTCCAGATCATTACTTCTGAAGCAATATCAACGTGATTACCAATAATCAGTCCTCCGTTGGAGTTGGGTAATTGTTTTCTGCCATCCAGGGTGGCTCGTTCGCCAATCAGGGTGCCCTCGCCAATCACAATATGAGCTGGATCATAGATGCGAGCCATCATGTGAATGGTCGATCCACGACCAATTTTCATGCCGTGCAGTCGATAAACAAATTTGCGCCAAGAATGAAAAGGGACTCGACCAGTTCTTTGCCATAGACAACCGGTGACCAGTTCTAACCATAGAGCGCGGACGCGCCCAATTCCTTTTTCCCAGATTTGACTAGTGCTTAGAACTCGACCATGTTTATCGGTAATTGGCATCTTGGAGAATAGTATAGCTGGATCACGCCTTTCAGGCAAACAGTTAATACAGAGTTAAATTAAGGGAAAATTACTTAAAAGTAATTTAGTTATTTTTTTCATAAAGACCCAGGTGCTGATAAGCAAGCTTGCTGATCACCCGGCCTTTATTAGTGCGTTGCAGCAGGCCAACTTGCAATAGATAAGGTTCAATTACTTCTTCGATTGTGCCGGGATCTTCATGCAGAGTGGCGGCAATGGTAGAGAGTCCCACTGGCCCACCGCCATGTTTGTTGATTAGTTCAATCAAAAATTTGCGATCATTGTGATCCAGACCCAGTTCATCAATGGCAAGCATTTTGAGAGCCCGATCTACAGTAGCTGGAGTAATATCTCCCCCATTTTCTACTTGGGCGTAATCTCTGACTCGTTTGAAAAGCTTGAGCGCAATACGTGGAGTGCCTCGGGATCGTTTGGCAATGGCTGCCGCTGCTTTAGCTGGCAGTTTGGTTTGCAGTTTTTGGGAGGCATTAGCCAGGATTTTTTGCAAACCTTCAGGTTCATAAAACTCTAGGCGTTGAACTAGCCCGAAGCGATCTCGGAAAGGACCAGTGAGCAACCCGAACCGAGTGGTGGCTCCAATTAGGGTGAATTTGGGCAAATCAATGCGTACTGTTCTGGCAGACGGCCCCTTGCCGATCACAATATCCAGAGCATAGTCTTCCATGGCTGGATACAAGGTTTCTTCTATGGCTTTTGACAGACGATGAACTTCATCAATAAACAAGACATCACCATCTTCTAAATTGGTGAGAATGGCCGCTAGATCGCCAGTCTTGGTCAGGGCGGTTCCAGAAGTTACTCTGATATTAACTCCCAATTCTTTGGCAATGATGTGTGACAAAGTGGTTTTGCCCAAGCCCGGTGGACCATACAGCAGTACGTGATCCATGGCTTCCTTGCGCTGTTTGGCCGCCTCAATGGCAATCTGCAAAGCTCGTTTGGTAGTTTCTTGTCCCAAAAACTCACGCCAATCTTGGGCACGCAGTGAGGTAAAGAGAATCTCTTCTTCGACACTAATCGAATCATCTTTGGTGGCAATGGAGTCGTTGGGTTCAGTCATTATAATTTAGCTAAATTTTTTACGGCTTTTCTGAGCATCACTTCTACGGGTTGGGTGCTATCAAGTTCACTTATGACCTGCTGAATATTGCTTTCGGCAAACCCGAGGCTCCTCAAACCTTCCAAAACATCTTGCTCTTTGTCTGAGAGTGGCCCGAGCTCTAACTCCTTGATGCCTCCCAGTTTAGATTTAAGTTCAATGATGATTTTTTGCGCTAGCTTTTTGCCCACTCTGGGAATGGCACTAAAAAAACTGACTTCAGCGTTTTGCACAGCTCTCACCAAGCGATCAGCCCCCGTATCCACAATAGTCAAGGCAATCTTGGGCCCCACACCAGAAACACTCAACACTAATTCAAAAAGGAATAAATCTTGTTCACTGGCAAAGCCAAATAATTTGAGGGCATCTTCTTTGACATGAGTGTAAATATGAAGCGAGGCCGACTCACCATCGGTAAGAGTTCTAGCCACGCCTTCTCCCACTTCCACTCGATAACCAACTCCATTGACGTGAATCAATACGCCATTGGCAAGTTTTTGTACTTTACCTGAAAGAAACCCGATCATATTACCCTTAGTTTTACCATACTCCACCCTAGTAGCGTAGGGGAAAATACACTCAAGCTACAGCTTGCGCTTTTAATAACTTCATTTGAGTTTGATAAGTCATCATTACTGCCAGGGCATCCATAGCATCATCAATGATTTTTTGATCAGTTAATTTGAGTTGTAGGCGCACCATCTTGTCCACGCTAGCTTTATCAGCCCGACCATAACCAGTCACAGCCTGTTTAATTTGCAAAGGAGTGAACTCAGCGATTTTTAGATTTTGATTGAGACAAGTGTTGATGATCACTCCCCTAGCCTCGCTGACCTTGAGGGCTGTTTTTTGATTTTTAAAGAAAAAGAGTGACTCAATGACAGCCACACTGGGTCGGTGTTGTTGAATAATTTCTTTAAGTTCGCGATTGATGATTCGATAGCGCTCGATCAATGGCAGATCTTTAGAGGTTTCGATACAACCGTGAAAAAGATGGCTCCAATTTTGCGCTTGAGCAGTACCCACTGCCCAACCCATTCGATCATAACCCGGATCAATACCCAAAATGGTGACTGGTTTAATTGCTGTCATGTTTGGCTACACTTTGAATTGTTTTCAAAATGATCTTACCAGTTTTTTTCCAAGAAAATTTTTTAGTTTGTTTTCTCATTTTTCTCACTAATTGTTGACGCTTGGAAGGCGGAGTGCGCCAAGCTATTTCTAGAGCATTAGCAATCGCAGTTTGATCAGTAGGATCTACGGTTAGTCCGGCATTACCAACTACTTCTGGCAAACTGGTGGTGTTGGAGACAATGGGCAGGGTGCCCACACTCAAAGATTCCAGGGGTGGAATGCCAAAACCTTCGTAAAGACCAATTAAAAGAGTAGCAATAGCATTTTCGTAGAGTGGTTTTTTGAGTTCTTCATTCACAAAGCCGGTGAAGATTATTTTTTCTTGAATGGCAGATTGCTCGGCTCGCTTTTGCAATTCATCGGCCAACCAGCCAATCTTGCCGGCGATCACTAGTTGGGGTAGGTTTGCTGGAGCGCTTTTGGAGGTTCTCTTTTTGAGTTGAGCGGCGGCCTGAGAGCGGTAAAAAGCCTCAAATGATTCAATGAGAGTGAGTAAGTTTTTGCGGGGTTGAAGAGTGCCCAGATAAAGAAAGTAATTATTTTTTTCAATACCGTGTTTGCGCAAAAAAGCCTTCCAGCGTAGGGGCGAATATTTACCCGATTCGCTGACGGCCGGTGGAGCAACCACAATATCTTGAAGTGATTTCTGGTAAGTGTCGTGAATGGCATCTTTGGAAAATTGACTGATAGTGATAATTTTGTGAGCTCTTTTTACACTGTATGCAGTCCAGTGTTTGAGTTGAAATAAATCATGTTTGGTAAATTGATTTGGAAATTTAAGAAAAGCGAGATCCATCACGCTACTAACATAGGGAACGGGTGATAGACGCGGAGCATAATGGCTGGGTGTAAACAACACGTCATAATTTTTTTGTTGCCAAAAAAGATGGAGAGGTAGCGCCCATTGAGTCCAGAATCGAGCAGGTTTAATCACTCGGTATTGCCAATTGCTACGAGCTTTGGGCAGATCATCGACCGCTGGTTGAGAAAGTAAAATCGTGCAGTCAAACCTTCGTTTGTTAGTGGTTAATTGGTAAAGTTGCTTTAAGACTTCAAAAGCATAGACATTACTTCCCACGCGGTTGGTGACGTTGGCCTCATTGCCGTCGATGGCTAGTCTGAGTTTATTCATAGTGCTTAATGGCTTGAGTATAAACGTCAATAGTTTGTTCGGCTACTTGATGCCAAGAGAACATGTGAGAGCGAATGATCATTCGTTGCAGGCGTTGGCGTTGAGCTTGATCATCCTCATTGAGAATCAACTCAATTCCTCGATGAATGTCTTCTACTTGTTCTGGGTCAACCAGTTCAGCGGCATTGCCGGCTACTTCAACTAAAGCTGAGGCATTGGCAGTGATAACAGGAGTGCCGTGGTAAAAAGCCTCTAGGATTGGCAGACCGAAGCCTTCATCTAGGCTGGGAAAAACCAAAGCTTCTGCTTCAGCGTAGAGAACATTGAGCTGTTGAT
Source organism: Minisyncoccota bacterium (assembly GCA_043827245.1). GTDB lineage: Bacteria > Patescibacteriota > Microgenomatia > UBA1400 > PJMF01 > UBA10119. The sequence goes on from JBDRPH010000034.1 coordinate 6,093, forward strand.
CGCTTACTTTGCCTAGGAAACGTAAGTTGGGCAGAGAGTTGTAGTTTTCTTGGCTGGTTTCGTCCCAACCTTTGGCTCCAGCGATTAACAGATCAATCTCGTTGGCTAATGGTTGCCAAGCCTCAATGAGACGCTTGAGATTTTTGCGTGGTTCCCGGGTGCCAACAAATAATAAATAAGGTCGATCGAGTTTCAAGCGTTGTTTGATTGATTCAGCTTGGTCTTCAGTGAGCGCTTCATTAATGTCCTGAATTTCTTTGGGAAGAGCTTCTGGAATGACATGAATTTTAAAAGGTGGAATGCCTAAAAGATTAATGATGTCTTTTTTGGTAGCTTGAGAAACGGCAATAATCTCTGCTTCTCTGTCTTTGAGGATTTGCCAGGATTTTTGGTGGGCTTTGAGAATGTTTGGGTGAGCAGTTTCTGGATATTTAAGCATGCTCAAATCATGAATGGTTGAAACGAGTGGTAGATTTTTGTCTGGTGGTTGTAACCAATCCCAACTGTGAAAAACTTCGATTGTTGGTAATTGTTTGCTGACGGGATTAAAACCAAATTGCCACATTTTTGCCAAAAGAGTTGGTGGTAGTTTTTGAAAAGTAGCGTGGGAGTTAGGAAATCCTAGGGCGCGCGCTTTTTGGGTAAGCTCGGGCTGGCGGCGCAAAGAAGAGCCATAGAGAAACAACTCGGCTCGTTGATTTTCCATCAGCGCGCGCGCCAAATTCATCGTATAACGAGAAACGCCTCGTCCATAAAGCACTGGTGTGAAATCTAGTCCAATTTTCATAACTTGTAGCCTATCGCGGATGATGGTTGGCTGTAAATGCGCACAAAACCAATTCCTGGGTAATCAATCACTCCTCGACCGCTAAAACCCAGACTTTCCACAGTCGCTGGCAGTAAATCAGTCGGATCGGTCAGATCTCGCAGATAATCAAAAACTAACACATATTGGTAATCAGTGACTGATTTTAGTTGACCAGTCAGGTCTTCCACCTGATTAATATTTTTCTGACCAGTAGTTAAACTGGCGATCGACTCAGGATCGTACCAGCGCCAAGGAGCGAAACTTTCATCAAAGGAAAACACCGCCACGGTTTGCCCCGCGGGAAATTTTTGGATAATTTCTTGCTTGAGGCCTCGCCAATTTTCTCGTTGCAGCTCAGGCTGAGTCCAGTAAGTAGCAAGACTAATTAAGTTAATTGCCAATAAAAACACCACAGGCATCACCGCAATTTTGAAAGGAGTTTTTTTATTAGCCAGAGGGGCAGCAATTAGTAAATAAAAGAAAGGCAGCAAAAATAATAAGCGCTTGGGTTGAATGACTGGTACAGCAAATGAGATCAGCCAACTGCTAAGCAAGGGCATTAAGCCAATTAGCAGACATGACTTTAGACTGCTAAGTTGCTGTTTGTTGTTTTGATAATTCCGCCAAGCTAGCGCTGTGATTAATCCAAAGGCCAAGCCACTAATAATAAATGTTGGAGTGAGTTGTAGATCTAAAACACCATAAATAAACTTGAGCGGCACGAGCACTAAAGCTTTGAGCTGTGGAATGCTCACCACGGCTTCCCAGCCAGGAATGGCTGTTCTTAAAGCTTGACCAACAGCCAATTGTTTGAAGAAAGTTGGTAACCAGGGGGCGAACGCCACGCCTGACACCAATAAAATCTTGCCAGCCTGTCCCCAACCCTTTTTCTTGCCAATAAGCCATAACTGAGGAATGAGGAAAAACGGATATAAATAACTGGAATAAAGTCCCAAGATAGTCACTCCAGCAAATTTCCACCAGGAAAAGTCTTTTTTAAACAAAATTAAAGTACTCAGCATCGCCCACATCGCTGGCAGGCTGTAAGGTCGTAGTTCTTGGGAATAAAAAACATGAAGTGAGGAAGTAGCCAGTAGCAAGCTGGCAACGATCGCCACTTGTTTATTAAATAATTTCTCCCCTAGTTTGAAAGTAGCCCAAATAGTCACCAACCCAGGAATGAGCGCTCCCCAAAGCCTCAACCACCACTCGCCGGTAGAAACTTGAGCGGCAAAATGAACTAAAAGATGCATCAGCGGTGGCTGGAAATCAGGCACGATGTCCAGCTGCTGGCTCAACGGTCGCACGCTTTCCAACGCCTGCGCTGCCTCGTCCAGCCAAAAAGAACCGTTGAGTAGCGGCAGACGCAACAGCAAAGCAAACAGTAAAATTAACCACAAAAGTGAGTTTTTCTTCACTCTTCCATAATACCTCGAAATAACTAACGTGTCAGGTTAGTGTCAGAATTATCGTTTATCTTGAAGAGAAGATGAATAAACTTATTGTTGACGGTCGCTGTGGAAAGTTTACCAAATCTTTGGTTGAACCTACTAAGTCGAGAGTGTCTCGCTATATAAATTTATTGGAAAATAACGGTGTTTTTTTATCTATGCCATATGCTAAGAAAATTTCCGGAAGTTTATATGAATTAAGAATAAGAGGAAGGTTAGAGATACGCCTTATATATGCATTTTACGGGCAAACTATTTGGGTACTTCATGGATTTATTAAAAAGACCAACAAAACCCCTGATAAAGAAATAAGAACCGCTCAAAAGAGATTTTTAGAATTGACAAAAACATAACATATATGTAATATAGAAACTTATGAAAATACCTAAAGGCTATATCAGTTGGGCTGAATTAAGAAAAGAATTGCTTTCTGACCCGAAAGTAAAGGCTCATTATGATGCTCTACAACCTGAGTTTGAATTTATGCAACAAATGATCGATAAGCGTTTGGAGAAAAATATGACTCAGTCAGATTTGGCCAAAAAAATCGGCACCAAACAATCAGCTATTTCTCGCCTAGAGTCTGGTGACGCCAATCCATCTTTTAAATTTCTCAAAAAAGTGGCTAAGGCTTTTGATGCCAAATTAGTGATCCAGTTTAAATAATCCCTACTCGGTTTTTTTTCTGTTACAATTCTTGATATGCATGTGTTTACTGATAAAAAAGTCTTAGTTACTGGTGCAGCTGGATTTTTGGGCTCACACCTAGTTGAAGCTCTCTTGACCGAAGGCGCTCAAGTTATCGGCGTTGATAATTTTCTCACTGGTAATCAAAATAACTTGGCTCATTTGAATAACGGCAACTTTAATTTCATTGAGGCCGACGTCATTCAACCAGCCAGTCAATATTTAAACAATCAAATCTTTGACTACATCTTTCATTTCGCTTCCCCTGCTTCTCCACCCTATTACCAGAAATATCCGCGCGAAACTTATCTAGTCAACACCGTGGCTACTGATCATTTATTAAGTTTTCTTAAAGAAACTAATCCTGCCGGCACTTTTATTTTTGCCGGTACTTCAGAAGCTTACGGCAATCCCCAAGAGCATCCCCAACCAGAAACTTACTGGGGCAACGTCAATCCCAATGGACCACGCTCGATGTATGACGAAAGTAAGCGCTTGGGCGAAACCATCTGCGGTGTTTTTCACCGAGATTTTGGTTTAGATACTAGAATCGTGCGCATTTTTAACACTTATGGTCCCAGAATCGACGCTGAAGATGGCAGAATTATTCCCAGCTTTATTAGCTCTGCCCTGAAGAATCAGCCGATGGAAGTTTACGGCGATGGTTCACAAACTCGCTCCTATTGTTATGTCAGTGATCTGATTGAAGGCATTTTGCGTTTGGCGACAGAACCCGAGGCCAAAGGCGAGACAGTTAACATTGGCAATCCAGAAGAATTCACGGTTCTAGAAACAGCCAAGATTGTTTGGCGAGCAATTCATGGGGCTGACAGCGAGCCACAAATTATTTACAGCGACCTACCCACAGATGACCCTATGCGTCGTCAACCTGATATTAGCAAAGCGAAGCAACTACTTGGTTGGGAGCCGACCATCTCTTTTGAACAGGGTTTGCAAAAAACAATCGAATACTTCCAACATGCCAGCCTTTGAAGAAGAACTCTTAGAACCCGTTGCCCGTTTGTTTCGTTTTCGACATGCTTTAGACCAACTTCCGGCCGATAAACCAATTAAAATTGCGGACTTGGGTTGCGGACCAAAGCTTCGCCTCTATCATTTTTTGACAGATAAAAATATCAGGATAGGGCAATTTATTGGTATCGATCCCCTAGTGAATCAGTCGGTTATCAAAGCCCAACAATCAACCAAGGTAAAAATCATCAACAAGCCTTTGCTCAAAAAAATTGCTCTCGAAAGTCAATCCGTTGACTTTGTGACAGCCTTTGCTTTTTTCGAACACATCGACCACCCGCGAGAAATCTTGGCCGAGGCCTACCGTATTCTCCGACCTGGTGGAAAAATTATTATCACCGTCCCCTCTCCTCGTGCCAAACTAATCTTGGAGTTTCTGGCCTTCAAACTGGGCTTGATTTCTCGCCGAGAAATTGAAGAGCATAAACAATACTTCGATCGGGAAAGTTTATTCAAGATTTTGCCCAAAGGCGTTAAACGCTCACAGGTGACGCACCGCTATTTTGGTTTGG
>JBDRPH010000035.1:0-2273 GCA_043827245.1 Minisyncoccota bacterium
TGCTACCATTCGTGCCCTAGAGAGTTTTGACCAACCCGTAGTTTTGATTGCAGGTGGCCATGAACGCGATCAAGACTTTACCGACTTGGCACGCGTAATTTTGGATAAAAAAGTAGCAGGCTTGGTGCTATTTAAACCCACCGGACAACGTTTGCAGACTGCCCTCAAACAAGTAGCTGACAAAAACAATACTCAACTTCCTTTGATAAAATTTGCCCAAACCATGCTAGAGGCTGTTGGGCAAGCTCGCAAATTCATGCCAGCCACCGGAGGCATCATGCTCATGAGCCCAGCCAGTGCTAGTTTTGGTTTGTTTGAAAATTACCACGATCGCGGATTGCAATTCCAAGAGGCGGTCAAAAAATTGGCCACAAACTGATCGTTTAAAAGCGTTTTCAATTCCAGAAATTTTAAATTTAAGATTCTTTTGGAGAACCCTCTGCCCCAGCATCTTCTAACAACTCACTTGCCAGTAATTTTAAGGCTTCTTCTAGTATTTGGGCTGGAGGTTGACCGGTTTTGTCAGCTTCTTCTAAAGCTGTTCCCATTATTAATCTTATTTGTTGGGAATCAGTGATGCCAACTACTGCACAAGCTTGAGTAACAAGCTCTAGATCGAATTCTGGATATTCTTCGCCTGCTTGTCCCTCTGGAATTGATAATTTTGAGGCATCTTCCATATTCTACTTTCTCTTACTTTTAATTATTAAAGTCTAATTGAAGTTTAACACGTCATTGCTACTCTCCCAAAGTCGCTCTAAATTCGTCCAAGTGTTCCAAGACTATCCCCATCCCACGAATCACTGCCAGCTCTGGCTCATCTGCTACCGAAACAGGAACGCCTAACTGCGGCACCAAGTACTCCTCCAAGCCAGTTAGCTTGGCTCCTCCCCCCGCCAAGATTAAGCCTTTATCCACCACATCCACCGTTAATTCGGTGGGGATTTTAGTTAAGAGCTGTTTGACTAATTGCACATAACTATCTGCTTGACGCTGGATTGGTTCGAGCAAATCTTGCGCAGTAATTTTGATTTCTCTAGGAGCAGCAGTTTTCTGATGCTTGCCCGTTACTAGCACTGGCTCTGTAGTCGAATCGGTTAAAGAAGCCACTTTTTTAATTAGCATTTTGGCAGTCTCTCTACTGATGGTAATTTGCTTAGTTTCTTTCAAAGCCAAAATAATTGCTTGTTCGAACTGTTCTCCGGCTTGATAATTGCTTTCCACTTCTACCAAACTACCCAAAGAAATTACTCCCACCTCATTTATGCCTGCTCCCAACTGCAAAATAAAGCCTCCCGAAGCATCTGCCACGGGCATACCAGCACCAATGGCGGCGGCCAGTGGTTGAGCAACCGTCAACACTTCCCGAGCCCCCAAACTGTAACCCAGCTGAACTGTTTCCTCTTCCACTGCCTTTTTTAAATTAGCAGGAATACTAAAAACCAACGTAGGATTTAGGAAGCTTTTACTCAAAACTTCTTTGAGAATGGCCGCCAAAAAAGCCTTGGCTACGTCTATGTCCCAAATTTGTCCTTTTTGAAAAGGTCGGAACAATTGCACGTTGGCCGCGGTACGACCTTGCATTTCTTGAGCATCCTGACCGACTGCCAAGATTTTTTGTGAAATAGTATCCACTGCCAAAAAACTAGGTTGCTCTAACACCAAACCTTTTCCCTTAACCCAAACTCTTGTGATCGAACTACCTAAATCCACTGCCACGGTTTTGCTTAATGCCTCTAATCGCTCTAAGATCATACTGATATAATAACGTTTGCAGATGAAAAAATCTTCCCCTCAAAAGCCACCTTGGAAACCACAGCTATTTATTGGGGTGAACATGGGTTTGTTATATACCTTGGTTTTTTTTGTAGTCATGGTTCTGAGCGCTTTTGTTGCTATTCAGTATGCCAAAGGAGGCCTACGTTTCACTAAAAATACTGGTTTTCAAAAAGAAACTGGTTTGCTGAATGCCAACTCTTTTCCAACTGGAGCTGAGGTTTATGTCGATGGTGAATTAATGACAGCCACCGACAACACTCTCTATCTTTCTCCTGGAGAATATTCCGTGGAAATCCGCAAAGAGGGCTTCTCTCCCTGGAAAAAATCTTTAGTAATCAAAAAAGAACTAGTCACTCAAACCAACGCTCAATTATTTCCAACTACACCCAGCCTTTCACCTCTAACTTTGAGTGGTGCAACCAATATCACCACTTCTCCAGACGGACAAAAAATAATTTTCTACACCAATAGCCTTCATAATGAAGACAGAAACG
>JBDRPH010000036.1:0-5726 GCA_043827245.1 Minisyncoccota bacterium
ATGAAAATAAAGTTTTATTAATCAAACACAAGAAGCTTGGGTTTTGGCTAGCACCAGGTGGTCATATAGAAGATGATGAGTTACCTCACCAAGCAGCAGAGCGAGAAGTTTGGGAGGAAACGGGGCTAAAAGTAAAAGCGATAAGTGCTGGCGAGATTTTGCCCAAAGTTGGCAAAACTAGCTATCATCCACTGCCTTTTTCAATTAATTTGCACTGGATTAGTCCAGAAAATTACCAGGCTCGTTTGGCAAGTAGTAATCCCGAGCAACGCCATCCCAGCAAAAAGTGGTCCAAAGGTTGCGAACAACACATGGTGCATACTTATTTGGTGCAAGCGACTGACCATCTCAATTTTAAACAAAACACCGAAGAAACCGATGGAATTGGTTGGTTTAGCCTGGAAGAACTAGCAGAAATCGACACTATTCCGGAAATAATAGAGGAAGCCAGGCGCGCACTTGCGCTGACCGAGTAGAATAGGAGGACTATGCCATTAACCAATACTGTCAAATTTTTACAAAAAGCCGCCCTGATTAATCAAGGTAAAGTCTTGATTATGAAGCGTCCCGAAAATGCAATGAGTAGGCCGGGGGCTTGGGATTTACCCGGTGGCAATGCAGAATGGCCAACCGTTGATCAGTCAATAATCGACATTCATCAAGCAGAAATTGCCAGAGAGATAGAGGAAGAAACTGGTCTAGCAATCGACCCTACTACTTTTAGTGATGAAAATTTGGTGCATTTCACTACTTATTTTGAGGCAGAACTACCGCGTTACGCTTTTATTACCGGCTGGCGAGTAAAGCTAGCTGGTGATTTTAATCCCAGTTCAATTAAAATTTCTGACGAACACACCGAGCTAGCCTGGGTTGATTCGACTGAGTTGGATAACTATGATTTTGGTGAACCAGTCGGCACTTTTGTGAAAATTATTATCCAAAACGCATTGAAGGAATAAAACATGGCAGATATTTTGCAAATCACCGACCTGAAAGCTCAGGCCGAAGGAGAAACTATCCTCCGTGGAATTAATTTGGTTGTTAAACCAGAAGAAACCGTGGTGATTATGGGGCCTAATGGCTCTGGCAAATCCACTTTGGCCAAGGTTTTAGCGGGTCATCCGGCATACAAGACCAAAGGTTCGATTAAGTTAGCTAAACAGGAAATTTCGAGTCTAACTCCTGACGAACGTGCCCAGGCAGGGTTGTTTCTAGCTTTTCAATATCCAGTCGAAATTCCTGGAGTAAAAGTCTTGAATTTTCTCTGGACGGTTTACACCCAACAGCATCCCGATCGCCAAAAACGCCAGCATGCCTCGATCGTTGATTTTAGAGATTACTTGGTTAAATTGGCTAAACAATTGGCTATTTCAGAAAAACTACTCAGTCGAGGCTTGAATGAAGGTTTCAGTGGCGGAGAAAAAAAACGTTTGGAGATTTTGCAAATGGCAGTCATGAAGCCAAAATTTGCGATTTTGGATGAAACTGATTCTGGTTTGGATATTGATGCCATTAAAACTGTTGCTCAGGGAATTGAGCAGGTTAAAAAAGAAACTGGGATGGGTGTGATTATCATCACTCACTATCAGCGTATTCTTCAATACTTAAAGTACGACAAAGTGCATGTGATGGTGGACGGACGATTAATTAAAAGTGGTGGCTCGGAATTGGTCGAAGAATTGGAGCAAAAAGGTTATGGCGAGATTCGCGGCTAAAACCACCAGCAAGCCCGGTAGCAACTTGATTGGCGATGGATATGAACATGGCTATTCGTTTGGCACGGATGCTTATGATTTTAAATCAGGAAAAGGTTTAACTACCAAAATTATTCAGGAACTTTCCTCTTTAAAAAACGAGCCCCAGTGGATGCTCGACAATCGTCTGAAAGCTTTTGGTGAGTTTCAAGCGCGACCCAATCCACTGTGGGGGGCGGATCTTACCCAACTTGATTTTGATGACCTTTCCTATTATCTCAAGCCAACTGACAATCAAAAAAAATCTTGGGCCGACGTGCCGGCGGAGGTGAAAGAAACATTCGATCGAATTGGTGTGCCAGAGGCAGAGCGGGCAGTTTTGGCTGGCGTAAAGGCACAGTATGACAGCGAAGTAGTTTATGGATCTCTGAAAAGTATTTGGGCCAAACAAGGAGTAGTGTTTTTGTCCATGGATGAGGGATTGGCTCAGTATCCTGATTTAGTCAAAGAACATTTTGGCAAGATTATTGCCCACAGTGACAACAAATATGCGGCCCTCAACACTGCGGTTTGGTCTGGTGGCTCGTTTGTTTATGTGCCACCGGGAGTAAAGGTCAAAATGCCTTTGCAGACTTACTTTAGAATCAACTCCGAGTCGTTTGGTCAGTTTGAACGCACTTTAATCATCGTTGACGAAGGTGCCAGTGTGCACTACATTGAGGGCTGTTTTACCGCTGGAACGGAGATTGTAACTAAAGCTGGAATAAAAGCGATTGAGAATATTACTACCAAAGACAAGGCTTTAACTCATAAAGGGCGCTGGCGTCCAGTCGGACACACTCAAGTGAGAAAGTACTCTGGGAATTTATATCAAGTCAGGGTGGTTGGCAATCCTCATCGGATCATTGAAGCGACTGAAGAGCACCCATTCTTGGTAGTCAAAAGAAAACGCCATAATGAGCGCAATAAGGTTTGGCAACCAGCGTGGTTACCTATTAAGGAGGTTGGAAAAGGAGATTATCTTTGCGCACCTATTAATCGGTCAGTCCAAGATACTAAGTTTATTGATCAAACGATTATGATGGGTAAAGGCAGGCATGGTTTTTCTCCAATTAAAATTAAAATTCCTTTAACCACTGAGCTTTTTAGACTAATTGGTTATTATTTGGCTGAGGGAAGTATTAGTAGTGGTCATTATCTTAATTTTTCTTTTAATTCTAACGAAAGAAAATATATCGAAGACGTCAAAAATCTGGTTAAATCAGTTTTTAATGAGGATAGAATTAGCGAAAGTCATCACAAAACCAATCACGGCACTTCGGTGGTGGTCAGTTCTACTAAATTGTGTCGGATTTTCAAACAGTTTGGCACAAGCGCCTCTACTAAGCGTGTGCCTGATTGGATAATGCGGGCCGCACCCAAAAAACAAGTAGAGTTGATTAAAGGTTGGTATAGAGGGGATGGCAATTATTATCGAAAACAGCACAGACACGGATTAAAGGAAATTTTCAGACTTTCAACCACCTCTCACGCTTTAGCTCACCAAATGAGACAAATTCTATTGCGCCTGAATATCGCTTGTGGGATTAATCAACGGATTAGAAGGCATGAAGACAGACAGGTGATGTTTACTTTAGTAATTGGCGGTCAATATATGATTCCTTTTGGCAAGCTAGTGGGTCAAAAGATTAAAGAAAAACTTAATGGTAAAAAACGAGCAACGGTTTATTATCTTGATGAAAAGTATTTGTATGCTCCTGTTAAAAATATCAAGACGAGTAGAGTTGACAATTTAGATGTTTTTAATTTTAGTGTCCAAGATGACGAAAGTTATGTGGCTGATGGGGCGGCAGTTCACAACTGCACAGCGCCACAATTTGCTAGCACTTCACTTCATTCAGCAGTGGTTGAGATTTTGGTCAAAAAAGGAGCTACCTGCCAATATACTACGGTGCAGAATTGGTATAAAAATGTTTATAACTTGGTGACCAAAAGAGCTTGGGTGGAAGAAGAGGGTAGTATGATCTGGACTGACTTTAATATGGGGTCCCGGGTGACCATGAAATACCCGAGCTTTGTCTTAGCAGGGAAGGGCGCCAGGGGGGAAACTCTCTCGATGGCGCTTGCCGGCGCGGGCCAGCATCAAGACACGGGGTCTAAAGCCATCCACCTGGCGCCCCACACCTCCTCCACCATCATCTCCAAATCCATCAGCAAAGGCGGTGGTCGTACCAGCTACCGAGGCAAAGTTTTTGTCTCTCCGCAGGCTCACCACAGTAAAAACATTGTCGTTTGCGACGCTCTCATCCTGGACGATCAATCTCGCTCAGACACCTATCCCACCGACCAGGTTTATAACCACCAAGCAGAAATTCAGCACGAAGCCACGGTTTCCAAAATAGGCGACGATCAACTGTTTTATTTGATGAGTAGAGGAGTTAGCGAAGAAAATGCTCGTAAAATGATCGTCAATGGTTTTATTGCTGACCTCGTCAAAAAACTCCCTCTAGAATACGCAGTTGAAATGAATCGCCTCATCGACTTTGAAATGGAAGGCTCTATCGGATGAAAACCTTCACCATTAAAGCCAACGAACACCAAGAGATTGAATTGACCAAACCAGGCCAATACACCATTAAACTAGCTGGTCCCGGAGCAGAACTTAATTTAATTAGTACCCTGCAAACTAAAGGCAAAATTAAAACTGATCTGGAAATCACTATTCATCACCAAGCTCCTCATACTAGAGCCAAAACCACTATGAAAGGCGTGGCTCGCGATCAATCACATCTGCGTTTCAAAGGTAAAATTATCATTGATGAAAACTGCGGAGATTCTCAATCTTTCCTCACTCAGCGAATTCTTCTTCTCTCGCCCCAAGCCAAAGCCGAAGCTATTCCAGATTTGGAAATCAAAACAGACGATGTTTCTTGCTCTCACGCCATGAGTATTGCCAATATTTCAGAGGATCACCTTTTTTACCTCATGTCTCGCGGTCTGGATCGCACCAAAGCCGAGGAGATCATCATTAAAGGATTCCTGGCTTATTTAAGCATCAATTGAGTTAATTTTCTGGCCAAATATTTTTTAATGTCTTCTTCGATTTGATCGATTTCATGGATTTGATAATCTCGAGTTATTCCTTGCGAGGATATTTTCAGTCCAATAGTTAAAGCTTCAGGTAAGTAGAATCTAAAGTTCAAAACTGCGATTTCTTTTTTCAAACCATGCGAAATTTTGATTGGAACATCATAAATGATAGCGACTTCTTTTTTTCTGGGTTTGTACTCATTACCATAAGCGGTGCTTTCTGTAAAAGAAGTTTTTCCTATACTAATTCCGCGGTTTTGTTCTAAATTGTCCAAAACTGGTTTTAGTGTCTCCTCTAGAAATTTGCAATGTTTAGCAAATTCGGCCGCCTTTTCTTCTTTTCTTCTTTTCTTCTTCAGAGCCCATTCTTCTTCGGCCGCTTTAGATTCTTTAGCCTGTTGAGTCGCAGCGTCGTATATTTCTGATGATCTTGGCATTTTGCTTTCTGTTAAATTGATACCAAAATTTGATTATATCAAACTAGCTCACAAAAATCTGTTTTTTTTATTTGATGTCTAGCGGTCTTGATCAAGTCAAAGCCGAGGAGATCATCATTAAAGGATTTCTGGCTTATTTAAGCATTAGTTTAATTAATTTTCTCTTTAGCAATATTTTGATTTCATCTCCAAACTCATCAACTCTATCGAGTTCGCGATTCCTCTTAATTCCCAAATAAGGTATCTCCATTTTTATAGTTGAAGCTTCAGGTAAATAGAGTTCAAATTTTAAAATTAAAGTTTCTTTTTTCAAACCATGGGAAATTTTGACACTAACCTCGCAAGCAATGGAGCTTTCTCTTTTTCCCCTTCGAAACTCATCAGATCGAATGAAGTATTTTGCAAAGGAAATTTTTCCTATACTAATTCCGCGGTTTTGTTCTAAATTGTCCAAAACTGGTTTTAGTGTCTCCTCTAGAAATTTGCAATGTTTAGCAAATTCGGC
>JBDRPH010000037.1:0-20085 GCA_043827245.1 Minisyncoccota bacterium
AATAATCACAAAGTTTAATTATGCTGAATAAAAAAGTCTTTAATATTTATCGATCAATCGAGCCGATTAAGCAAAGAATTCTTTTCACAGCTTTCGGCTTTAATAGCCACTGCAAACACTCCCCCACTTGCAGTATTTATACCGAGAAACAAATTAACAAGCATGGTACAATCGTGGGATCTTTAAAGGGTTTTATTAAAATTTTAACTTGCTGGTAATATGAATTTTTTAATTACACAATTTGTCCAATTATTGTCTTTTCTAAACGAGTTTTTGGGAAGCTTGGGTATATCAATTATTATTTTTACTCTGTTGATTAGATTAGTTTTATTGCCAATTACTCTTTCTTCTATTCGTGCACAGAAAAAACTCAAAGATTTACAACCAGAATTGAAAAAAATATCTGGAAAATTCAAAAATAATAAAAAAGCATTACAAGCAGCCCAAATGGAGTTATATAAAAAATATAATATCAATCCATTAGCCGGCTGTTTGCCACAAATTGTTCAAATTTTTGTCTTAATTATTCTTTATCGCGCTTTATTGGACTTTTTGGGCGACGGTGCGATTAACGGAACTAATTTACAGTTCTTTTGGCTCAATCTCGGAGAACCTGATAAGACTTATATTTTACCAATTTTAGCAGGTGCTACCCAGCTTCTTTTATCACTCATGATTGCTCCCGGTGCCGAAATTCCAGATGTAGTATCTAATAAAAGTAAAAAGAAAAAGATTCAAGAAGCTAATAAAAAAGAAGAAAATACTGCTGAAATGGCCGCCACCATGCAACAGCAGATGCTTTTTATTATGCCGTTGATGACTGGCTTTTTGGCGGCACGCTTTCCCTCAGGATTAGCTCTTTATTGGGTGGTAGCTACTGTTTTCAGCGTAGCTCAGCAATATTATGTTTCTGGATGGGGAGGCTTAGCTTCTTATTGGCAAAGATTGTTAATTAAAATTAGAAAATAAAGAAAACATGCAAAAAATTAAAGACAGAATTTTAAGAATTTTTGATTTTTATGGAATCGAGGGATCAGAAATTGATTTTGAAGAAGTTAAACAAGACGAAAAAATTTATTTAAATATCCTAATATCAGATGATCAGGCCAAACATTTTATCGGCACTCGCGGTGAAACATTAGACGCATTGGAGCTTTTAACAAGATTGGCTCATTTGGACGAACTGAGTGAGGGAGAAAAGCTAATAATTGATATTAATGGCTACCGCAAAGAGAAAGAAGAAAAGCTCCGGGAACGGGCAATTAGAGCCGCTCAGACGGTCATTGAAACGGGGCGTGAGTATATTTTTTCTGATCTAAATTCCTATGAACGATATCTCGTACACAGCTCTATTGGAGAAAATCAAGAACTAGGCCAAGTAGAAACATTTTCTGAAGATGATGCCTATGGCCGAGTTTTGATTATTAAACTTAAAGTCTAAAGCACATGCAATTAACTATTTACACTGATGGCGGTTCTCGTGGCAATCCCGGTATTTCTGGCGGAGGGGCCGTCGTTTTTCAAGACGATAAAGAGATTTATTCAATGAGTGCTAGTTTTGGCATAAAAACCAATAATGAAGCAGAATATTTGGCAGTGATCATGGCTCTAGAATGGTTGCAAAAATTTTCTCAAAAACAAAAAACAAAACAAGTAAAGTTTTTTTTGGATTCTAAATTAATTACTGAGCAGCTCAATAAAACTTGGAAAATTAAAGAGCCACGTCTAAAAAATCTAGCTCAAAATTGCTGGAATATTATTGGCACACTCCCCTACCCGATTAGTTTTTTACATGTTCGTCGCGAGAAAAATGTTGAAGCAGATTTGCTAGCCAATCAAGCGATGGATACAGCTACAATGTAAGTAGCTGTCTATGTCTCGTTTAGAAACCCTACCGGCATCCCAAAATCAACGCGTTCTCTTAATTGGAGCTCAGCAATGGCTGTTTTCTTTGATTACAGAACGATTTTCTGCTTATGACTTTCAAGTTGTTGAATTAACGGAGGCTGATTTTTTAAGAATTGACCAACAGGAATTGGATTCAGAAACAATTTATAAAATTATTTGGTGGATGGACTTTCTTGACCTAGAGACCAAACAATTAGTAGCTGAAAGCTTTCAATCAATTAAAAACATTCCCTTAATTATTTTGGGTAAGCTACCAGAGTCATTTTTATTAGAAGCAGAAGAATTATCTAGAGAAACCATCGCCACTCGAGATTTTTTTATTAGTATTACTGAGGCACTTACTACAGCTCAGTTGTTTTTTGTCAGAGATTTAATAGAAGACGATGACTTAGTTGAGGCTTTTAAATTTGTTTTTAGAGGCTATCAAAAAAATATCTTATTAGACCCCCAAGCCCACTGGTTTTTTTGCACACAGCAAGACTTTTTTCAGGCAATTGAGCCTTATTTAGTGAGACCTCATAGTGCTCAAAAAGCCTTAATTCAAGGCAAAAAAATAATTAGCAGTGTGGTTTTAAAGAAAATGGCTGATTTATTAATGCGCTATTACAGTCTTTCTTTCAAAATAGTGCCAGTTATTGCTGAGCGGCACTCTCCCCCACTGCCTGGATTTGTAGAGGCAACCTTGCAATCACGAGCAATGGATTTCATTGATAAATTTATTCGCCAGAAAGAATTATGGGAAAAAACAGCGCGGGCTCTCCCCTTCCCCACTGAAAAATATCTCAATCAAGATTTTCTAGAAATAAGCGACCATCAGCAAGCAGACAGCGCTTCATCGGTTGGAAAAGTTGGAGAGAGCCAAGCAGAAAAGCAATCGCAGAGTGAAAAACAAGAAAGTTCTCCTTCTAAAGATCGGCTTGTTCAGCAAATAGATTTTGAAGATAAAAGATTGATTAATAGTGTAATTTTAGCAAAACAACCCAAGAAGGAAGAAAATATAGAAGGGGAGTTAGCGCGCATTTTTCATCAGCAAAGAAATGAAAAAAAGCAAAAAAGAATTGGTGCTAAGGTAAAAATAATTAAAAAGGTAGCTCAAAAATCGCAAAAAAATAAAACACTTTTTTTTGGGGGCATGGCTACCATGGCCATGGGAGGAGTGGTGCTTTTATTTTGGGGAATATTATTTATTAGTTCTATTTTTGCTCGTCGAGAGCTAACGGTTTTTTTCACGACAAATTCTCCAGAGACAAAACGGGCTTATCAGCCTGATTTTTGGACTCGAACTCTCATTACTCAAACAGATTTTTATCAAGGATTTTTGGCCTCAAGCTGGTTGGGAGCTAGCGGCGAATTAGCAGAATTCAGTCAAGATTTTAGTCAATTAGATCAACAACAAGCAGAACTTAAAACTTTAGGAGGACAGTATCTTCTAAGTTTGCTAAATGGGGGAGAGACTTCATCGGATTTATTACCTCTACTAAATGAAAAACTTTCCGAAGTTCAAAATACCACCAATCAGGTTGTTGGTTCAGCAGAATTAGTCTTATCTGGCTTAATAAAACCAGATAATGGCTGGCTAACTATTTTTCAAAAAACCACTCAAAACCAGGCCTTGATACTTCAATTGCCAGATTTATTAAGCACGGTTTTTGGAGGAAATGGCAAGCGCACTTATGCAGTGTTATTGCAAAACAATTTAGAATTGAGACCAACCGGCGGATTTATTCAAGCAATCGGTTTCATTACATTTGATAACGGATTATTAATTGATAGTCAAATTGTCAGTCCCTACGATCTAGATCAGCGCGTGCTTGCCTCAGTTTTGGCTCCTACAGAAATAAGAAAATATCTAGGTGAGGACAATTGGTATTTGCGCGATAGTAATTGGAATCCAGACTTTCCAGAAACGGCCTTGAGAGTATCTTGGTTTATTCATCAAGCAACCGGCTTACAAGTGGATGGAGTTTGGGGCATTAACTATCTTGCTCTAAAAGAGATGTTAAAAGCAGTCGGCCCACTAGAATTAGCCAATTACAGCGAGCTATTAACCGAGAAAAATCTTTTGGAAAGAGTTGAGTTTCACTCTGATGATGAGCTAATTGGTGTCAAAAACAAACAACAAGATTATGCCTTGGTGATTCTCACTCAATTTTTGCAGCAGTTGAGAACAATGTCTCCAGAACAAGCTACGGCCTTCCTAGAAACCCTGCAGACGAGTTTAGCCAATAAACAAGTGCTAGTTAGCTTATTTGAACAGGAGCAGGGTGATTTAGTAGAAAAAATAGGTTGGAATGGGCAAATAATCAATCCAATTTGTCCTTCTCAATTTTCACAAGTAACTTGCTTGGTTGATCAAATTTTTCAAGTAGAAACCAATGTTGGCTTGAATAGAGTGGGTACTTATATCAAGCGAGAAGTAGAGCATCGTGTAGATTTGAGTGGCGAAAAGATTGTTCACACCAGGTCAATTCGTTTGGAAAATACTAGCCGCTCTGATGGTTGGCCGCTGGGTTCTTATAAAGCTTATTTGCGTTTTATTTCAGACAGTGAATCCCAGCCAACCTCAATAAAGATTGATGGTCGTAAAATCACCAGTGATCAATTAATGATTTATGGCGAAGGAGGTCGACGAGTGGTGGGAGTACCAGTAGAAGTGCCCAAGCAAACAACGGTTACTATCGAATTTTCTTATACAACTAAAGCAGTACCTCAAGGTTCATTTGCCTATTTATTATTTGACCAACAGCAATCTGGAATAGAGGAAACGCCTACCCAGATTACTATTTACAATTCCACGCAAAAACCCACCCTAGTGGCCCCTCAGGCTGAGTTCTTTGGTGACTCAGTAGAATTTAATCAAATTAAAAACGAGCATTTATTCGTCGGTGTGCGTTATTAGAGACTTCGTAATTTACTTTATTTTAGCTAAAATATTAGCAATATTTTTTTAAGGATTTTTTTAAGGTTTCACGTGAGTTTCCTCTAGTTCAACATTAAAAAATCCTTAAAAAACTATAAATTTTTTCATTTAAATTTCATTTAATTTTCATTTAAATAATAATTAAATAATAATTCGTGTTAGAATATGCGCTTACTTTTAACGTGCTAAAATAACTAGAAATAATCATGACTAAAAATACTTTCCAAGTTCAAAAGCGAGCGACCCAAAAACCAAAAGAGCTTCGCCGAGCAGGAATCATCCCAGCCAATATTTTTGGAGGAGGGGATTCGATTGCTATCCAGATCAACACTCTCAATTTTGAAAAACTCTACGAGCAAGTAGGAGAGACAGGGCTAGTCTATTTTGAAATTGAAGGAGACACAGCTCAGCACCCAGTTCTGGTAGAAGAAGTGCAAAAAGATCCCGTTAGTGGAGAGTTGCTACATGTGTCACTCAAGCAAGTAAATCTAACAGAGAAAATCGAAGCCGAGGTTCCAGTCGAGACTATTGGCGAGTTTGATGTGGCCCAAGGAGTGCTGGTGGTGGTTAAAGACCAAATTGAAGTCGAAGCTCTGCCTGCAGATTTCCCAGAGAAATTTGAGATTGATGTCAGCACCCTAACAGAAATCGGTCAAATGGTGACTTATGCTGATCTAAAATATGACAAGAGCAAAGTACGTTTGATTCTAGGCGAAGAAGGTGAAGAGGAACCGGTGGTGTTGGTGCAAGAGCAAAGAGCCGAAGAGCCAGTGGAAGAACCAGAGGCAGTTGAAGGTGAAGGTGAAGAAGCCGTTGCTGGTGAAGAAGCTAAAGAGGTTGATGGCGAAAAAGGTGAAGAAGCTAAAGAAAAAGAAGGCGATAAAAAACCTGAAGAAGATAAGAAAGCAGGATAAAGGTCTGAAGATCAAGTCGGGTGATTCGATTGATAAATAAGCTTTTTTAGTTAGTAAAAAAATCTCTATTCGGATTGATAAAACGTGCCAACTGCAAATATTTATTTGCTGTCTCATATTGTTCTGTTTCGTGAGCCAAGATGGCTAGGTTTAGATAATCAGCTTGGGGTATAAAAGTTTTTTGTAAAACCTCAGCGCGATAATCTTGAAAAGTTTTACCCAATTGATTAGTTTTTATTGTGCGGTAAATAGGAGTGACATCTTGACTATTTTCTATAGAAATGCCTAGTTCAGCAGGCAGTGGTGGTTGTACGTCTGGCAACCAAAAAAGACCGACGCCCAAAACAAATAGGCAAATGGTTAGTGCCAAATTTACCAGTAATAATTTGGTAAATTTTAGAGGGAAAAATAATAGTTGAACAAACGTTATTCCAAGTTTGCCCAATAATTTTAGCGTGAAAAAAGGAAATTTAAGTTTCCACATAAAGTCATTATGTCTTGGATTTGCCCGGCCATAAAGCAGTAATTAATAGCGGTTCGTTAACTATTTTTTTCTCGACCAGTGTTTGCCAAATAGCTTCGGTAACAAAAGGCGTGAAAGGATGAAGTAGTTTAAGGAAAGTTTGTAGGCCGGTGATGAGTTGCTGGCCGCCGAGCTTGCCAACTTTAGCGGTCTCAATGCACTCATCGCAATACCAGTGCCAGAATTCATTGTAGGCGGTCTCGGCGGCCAGCCCCAATTGAAAATTGGTCAGATTTTTAGTGATTGCTTGACTAGTTTTCTCGAGTTTCTTAATAAACTTAGCATTGGTTTTTTTCTCTCCTGTTTGAGAAGTATCCAAGTGCTCCAACACAAAACGTGAGGCATTCCATAGCTTATTAGTTAGATTGCGCATGGCTTTAAAATCCTGCTCACTGACAGCTTTGTCTAAACCCGGCGTCGATCGGATTACTAAGGCCATCCTGAGCGCGTCAGCACCATATTTTTCGGTTAACTCCATTGGGTTGACCACATTGCCCTTACTCTTACTCATTTTTTGACCTTTGGCGTCTCTAATGAGTCCATGTAAATAAATATCAGTAAATGGCAATTTGCCAGTGGCGTATTTGCCCATGAATAACATTCTCATCACCCAAAACATCAAAATGTCGTAAGCAGTTTCCATGACTTGGGTAGGGTAGAAGCGTTCGAAATCTTGTTCAGACAAACTTTTTAAAGTGCTAAATGGCCATTGAGCAGAGCTAAACCAAGTATCGAGAGTATCTGTTTCTTGCAGATGGCGTTCACTAGGGGAGTCGATGGCGATGACATACTCAGCTGATAATGGAGCGCGTAATTCTTGCAAACCTTGCTTAATTTCTTCAATAGAATATTTTTTAGTTAATAACTCCGAAACAATTCCGGTAATTTTTTCTCCAGTTTTGGTCAAGAAAGTAGCTAGCAAATCTGGATTTTTGTCGATTTGGTACCAAACAGGCATCCGAATTCCCCAAACAATTTGGCGTGAAATATTCCAGTCATACAAATTTTCCAACCAATGTTTGAGAATCTTGTCATATCCAGCGCCATAAACACGAACTTTTTTATCTTTAAGATCTTTCAGAATTGGTTTGACCAACGGTTTAACTTTGATGAAAAACTGTGGGAGCAAAAGTGGTTCGATGAGATGGTTGCAACGATAACAGGTTGCAACTCGATTTTGGTATGATTCATCAATCTTTTCTATCAAACCTTTTTCTTGCAAATCCTGCACTATTTGTTCACGAGCGGCCTTAACTTTTAGACCAGCATATTTTCCGCCGGCTTCAGTGATTCGTCCCGCCAAATTGATGGCTGGGTTCATTGGTAAACCAAGCTTTTTGGCGACCGCAAAATCTTCTCGATCATGGGCAGGTGTTAACTTAACCACCCCAGTGCCAAATTTAGGATCAACAAACTCATCGCCGATGATTTCCATCTCCGCCCCAGTGAGGGGATTGAGTACTTTTTTACCAATTAGCGATTTTCTTTTTTTATCTTTAGGATTTACCGCCAAATGAGTATCGGCGAAAATTGGTTCCGGCCGAACAGTGGCAACTGTCACAAATTCGCCAGACTGGTCAACTAGGGGATACTTAACATAATAAAGTGGCGTGGTTTGATCTTGATGTAAGACCTCCAACTCGGAAAAACTGGTGCCACAATGGGTGCAATAATTAACTAGTTGCTCATCTCTATAAAGTAGGTCATCTTGATGTAATTTTAAAAGAGTTTTTAAAGCCTCACTGACAGCTTTAGGATCTAGAGTAAAAACAAAACGAGACCAATCGGCACTGGCTCCCAATTTTTTCATTTGATCAGTAGCTACTCCAGAATTCTCTTTAACATAATCCCAAATCATTTGATAAAGAGTTTCTCGATCAAAATCAAAGCGGCTTCTTTTTTCCTTTTTTAGTCTCTTTTCAAAAACAAATTGAGTCTCGATGCCAGCGTGATCCGTACCTGGTAGCCATAAAGTGTCGTCACCTAGCATGCGGTGAAAACGGGTTAGCGCGTCTTGGTTGGCGACACCAAGCGCATGACCTACGTGCAGGGGATCGTTGGCATTGGGTGGAGGCATGATGATAGTAAAGGGTTTTTGATCTTTAGCAGGGGTTTTTGTTGGAGAAAAGGCCTGATTTTCTTCCCACAATTCATAAATTTCTTGCTCGTGTTCTTGGTGATCGTAACGCTTGTCCATGATCTGAATTGTATCACGATGGCCTCTGGGAAGAGAGCTCTGGCGTGATTCTCCAGAGCTTTTTCGACTAATAATTAATCGCAATACAAATGGCTATCGTATAATGGACTATCTTTTTTATTCAAATTTTAGAAAAAATTATGGATCAAACTCAATTTTCTCCTCAACTACTTGCTCGTCAGGTCGTCTTGGTTAACGAACAAGATGAAGAAACTGGCCAGACAGGCCTAATAGAAGCTCACCGGGGAAAAGGATTGCTACATCGTGCTTCTTCAGTATTCTTATTTCGCCAAAACAAGGGGAAATTGGAGTTACTTCTCCAACAGCGAAGCTCAGAAAAAATCCTAGCCGCTGGTTTGTGGGCCAATACGGCCTGCGGTAATGTTAGTCCTGGCGAAGATTATCGTCAGTGTATTACTCGTCGTTTGGCTGAAGAGCTGGGCATCGCAGGCGTGACTCTAACCGAGCTGACTAAATATCGCTATGAGGTTGATTGTGGCAATGGTTTTTCTGAAAATGAAATGGATCAAATTTTTGTTGGTTGGTTTGACGGGCCAGTTACACCAAATCTCGAAGAAGTCGTTCAAGCCAAATGGGTTGACTGGCAAGATTTTTTAGCTTTTATGCAAGGGGAAACCAACGCAATCAACTTGGACGAAAAGTCTATTTTAAAAATTACAGATTTTGCTCCCTGGGTGAATTTAATAATCAATGAACCTGGGGCATTAAAACCATTAGAGAGGTTTATCCAGTAATTATGAAAACTACTCAAGATATGAAAATTCCTCAGCACGTAGCGATTATTATGGATGGCAATCGTCGTTGGGCTCGCCAACAGGGCCTATCAGCCTCATTTGGTCATAAGCAAATGGTGGAAAAAGGAGTTGAGACAGTAGTGCGCGGAGCTAAAAATTTGGGCATTAAATACTTAACTTTGTGGGCTTTTAGTACTGAAAATTGGAAGAGAGATCGAGATGAAGTGCAGTTTTTAATGAAGCTTTTTCGTCAATTATTTAGTAAAGAAGCCAAGAAGCTTCATGAAGAGGGAGTGAGGATTCGCACCATTGGTGATTTGACACGCTTTGATCAAGACATCCAAGGTAGTGTGGCCGAGTGGGTGAAAAAAACTGCCAAAAATTCAACAATTAATGTAACTTTTGCCCTCAACTATGGAGGGCAAGATGAAATTTTGAGGGCAGTGGAGAAGATTGCCCAAGAAGTGAAACAAGGCAATCGTCAGACGCAAAAAATGAAATCAGCAGAGTTTGAACAATATTTAGATACTGTAGATCTGCCCAGACCAGATATGATTATTCGTCCTGGTGGGGAACAGCGATTGTCTGGATTTCTTGCCTGGCAAAGTGCTTATGCGGAGTTGTATTTTACAGATGTATTGATGCCAGATTTTGATGAAAAAGAACTAGCTAAAGCCGTTGAAGAATTTGGTCGTCGCCAACGACGATTCGGTAAATAAATTCCAGATTAGGAAATAATTTAATTAGTTCGCTGAAGCACTAACTTGCTAAAGCGGCCACTGAGTATCAGAACCAGGGATATTGAATTTCAAGATAGTTTTTACTCCAGTAAAATCAGCAACTAAATTAAGAATGATGAAAGCAGATAAGGCTACCACTAAGCCGATCACTGCGAAAGTAATCGATTTTTGAGCTTTTTCCATGTTTTGGCTATTACCACCGGAAGTTAAAATATTAAAAGCGGCCACCACGATCATGATGAAAGCGGCAATGCCCACTAGAGTCAAGAAAGTAGATAAAACATTGGCCAACAAACACTGCAAGCCTTGAATGGTGGCGACAGAGTTATCAGATTCACTGACACATACTCCAGACCAAGAACTGGTTCGAGCAAAGGCGGGAGTAGCAGTGATTAAAAATCCAGTTAGGGTGGCGCCAACAACAGCTATTTTCTGATTAATATTTTTCATATAAGCGTAATTATACATGTAAAACTACTAGAACAATCCGCCTGAAACCAATTAATTTTGGGTTTTTAAAAAAAACAAAAGCCTCCGTGCGTGAGCAGGGAAGCTTTTGAAAAGTTTTTAACTAATTTAATTAGCCATTGATAGTTCTGGTGTTCAGCACTTCATTTAGGTCTTTGAAGCCTAAGAAGTTCAAGGCTAAAGTAAGGATCGCGTAAGAAGCGGCTACCACGATCAAACCAATCATTGCTGAAGTAATTTTATTACGAGCACTCTCGGTTTTACCTTTGTCGCCTCCGCTAGTAATCCATTCAATGCCACCCCAAATGAGATACATAAAAACCATTAGAGCGGCGATGACCATCACAAAGCTCAAAATGCCGTTGAGCAATTTACCGAAATCAGTGGCAAAGCCCTGACCTGGTGTAATTTGAGTTTTTGCAATGTCGACAGCTCCAGCTGGCATTACGGCAGCAATAAAGCTAGCAATAGACACACTGGTTGACAGGGTGAGTTTTTGAAATTTGTTCATAATTCTCCTTTTATTAATTTCTAATTTTTTTTACTCTAGAACGATTCTGTTGAGTATTATACTCATATCTTGCCTGAAACGTCAAAGTGTTTCTCAATCAGCTTCCTGATTTTAGCAAGTACCTCCAAAATCAAGTACGCAAATATCCAAGAATTGTTGTAATAAAATGAATAGAGCCGTGGTGGCGGATAAGACAATTAGGCCAACTAAAGCCTGAGTAATGCGATTGCGAGCTTTTTCTAACTTACCCTTGTCGCCCTCGCTAGTGATCCACTCGATTGCTCCCCAAATCAAAAAGAAGAAAGTGATTATGGCCGCCAGAACCATTGTGGCACTCATCAGGCCGCTCATAAAATTACCGAAACTATCTTGGACACCAGAGCCTGGTAAGTCAGCGCGCTGGGCGGCACCTCGCAAGTCGATGGTAGTTTTTTGGGCGATTAGATTATTCATATTTTAGGGATGATTGGCAAAGCTTCAGGAAGAGTTTTGAGTTGATTGCTGGGGATGGCATTTGGAATATTTATTTCCAAAATATTAAAGCTTTCACCAAAGAATAAGTCGCTAATAAAGGTGAGAATAACAAAGGATCCTACTAAGATAATTAAACCTACGATGGCTTGAGTAATACGATTGCGAGCTTTTTCTAACTTACCCTTATCGCCCTCGCTGGTAATCCACTCAAAAGCTCCCCAGATGAGAAATACTAAAACGGCGATGGCTCCTAGACCAATGAGAGCGCTCCAGAGAGTGACAAAATAATCAGTAAAAGTAGCGCCACTAGCTGCTCCTTCAGGGTCATTGCCTAGCACGCCCTCAACCACTGGGTTAGTCAGCTGAGCAGAAACGTGTATGGCAGTCGTTAAAGCAAAAGCACTTAAGATTGATAGAAAGCCGCTGATTTTGGTTATTTTTTTCATAATCATCCAGAAATAGGAGCAATAATATTAAGAATTTGTTCAGCAGGATTCAAGAAATCAAAGCCTAGTAAGCTACCTAGCAAACCAATTAAGCTATATGAAATGATGATGATGATCATTCCCATTGCTCCATGTAGCATTTGATTGCGTGCTTTTTCTAGCTTTCCCTTATCGCCCTCGCTAGTGATCCATTGAAAGGCACCGATGACAAACTGCACCACAAAAAATAATGAACCCAAGGCAGTTAGAAAACCGATGATATTTGAAACAAAAAGTTCTAAATTATCAAGAGCACCAGTGCCAACATCAGAACCCTCCGTATAAGCCGTGGTGGGAGGAGTGAAGCCACCTAGAGGAATGTCTTCACGAAGACTATCTTCTCCCGATTTAGCAATTAAGGAAAAAATATTCAGTAACATGATTTAAATTCCTTTTAATGTTGGATTGATAATGTAAGTAGCATCACCAAATAAAATCAAACCAATAATGGCGGCTATCGTATAAGCACCCACAATCAATGCCAAGCCAATTAGACTATTAGTCATCATCGCCGCGGCTTTAGTTACGCCTTTACTATCTCCAGAAGAAATAATGTATTCCCAGCCAGCTAGGATAAAAGTAATCATTACCCAGATTCCAGCAATGACTGTAGCCAAACGAATAAGATTGGAAACGAAAATAATTAAACCAATGCCTCCTTCAGCCGCGGCATTGTAGCGATCAACTCCGGCTGGGGCCTCAATAGTGCCAAAAACACTATCTGTATCAGTAGAAGTAACGTTGGTGGGAGTGACATTGGTGGGAGTGACATCTTGCACGGCGCTGACCGACTGACTAAGTCCGCCCAAAAAAATGCCACTCATAATTGTTAAGGAGAGAAAAAGTTTGGATAATTTTTTAGTGAAAGTGATTTTCATGCTTATGGAATTGTAGTACAGCTTGTTCTACAAGGGAATATCTGCTCCTGTAATTAGTTTGATAATTTGTAAAATCCAATAAGCGGCAAACATTATTACCAAGCCAGCTGCACCCGTAGCGGCAATTTTTTGTACGTCTTGCAAGCCTTTTTCGCCTCCAGCAATGAATTTATATCCAGCCACGATAATCAAAACCATAACGGTAATACCGGCAAAAACAAATAAATTCGGTACAATTAAATTGACTAAATCAGCGGGGGTTTTAAAAACTTCACTAACTGGTCGTCCACTTCCCAGCGCATAGGATGAGCCCAGATCTAATCCTTCGTCACCGGTGGTCTTGGCAATGAGTGAACCTAACATTGAATGGTATTATATCAGCAACCGGAGAAGAAAAAAAACACACTATGCAGATTTCATTTAAAGACGAACAAAGACTAATTGAGCAATTAAGACAAGGCAAAAATCAAGCAGTTAAGACTTGGTTTAAATTATTTTCTCCTTATTTATTAGCCATTACTTTAAAAAAAGTTTCCAGTCACCAGGATGCCGAGGAATTGGTTCAGGAAACCTTCATCAACTGTTTACGTCAACTGCCATTATTTGAAGAGCGTTCAAGGTTGAAAACTTGGATGGTAAGTATTTTGCATCATGAGATTGCAGATTTTTACCGCAAAAAATATGCCAAAAAAGCCCTGAAAACGATTCCTTTAGTTAATTTAATTTTGGCCCAACCAGTCAAAGATGCGAGTGAAACTTCACATAAAGTACGACAAGTATTAGGGAGAATGAATCGGCGCAGAAAAGAATTGCTACTAATGAAGTACGTAGACAAAAAACAAATCAAAGAAATTGCTCTACATTGGCAAAAAACAGCCAAGTCAGTAGAGTCAGAATTGTTTCGGGCTAGAGAAGAATTTCGGTTGCTCTATGCTCAGCTAGAAAATACTTAGTTTAAAAATCATGCAACAGGCTCAATTTTTACAAACGCTTGCTCAGGAAGCTCAACTCCAAGCTAGGATTAGTTCTACCAAGGTGGTACCTAAAAGCTTGGAAAGAGTGGCGGGTTTAGTAGGCAAGCATACTTGGAAGTTACTATTAGTGATTTCCGGAACAATGTCCCTGCTCACAGAAGTATGGCAGCGATGACTTATCAACGATTTTTTCAAATTACAACCTCTCTTCTGTATTCTGTTGGTCAAATTACTCAGGGTTTGTTTCTTCATCCTTATCAAACCATGCAGCTTTTGGTTCGCGAAAAAGTATTTTTTTGGCTAAGCTTTTTACCCACGGGAGTATGGGTGGTGGCGCGTTTATTTTGGGGTTTGGTGATGGTGCCATTGGTGCGTTTAGTTTTTTCTTGCAATCAAACGGGTTTTACTGGTTGTAGTTTTATTCCTTTTTTTGCCCGTTGGTTACTTTATTTTTGTGTTTTATGGCAATTGGTGTTGTTGTATTTATTAGTCAGGTTTAGTTACGCTTTTTTCAAAAAGAAATCATGAAAGTAGCCAAAATATTTTTCCAGCACTTTCGCTTGTTTACACAACAAGAAGTGAACCTAAATGACGTGACATTATTGTCTGGCGACAATGGTGTTGGTAAAACTTCCATTATTGAAGGCTTATATTTACTTTCTCATGGTGAAAGTTTCCGGGCCGATAAGATTGACGAAATGGTGGCTTTTGACCAGGAATTAGCCAGAGTAGGAATTACTTTGATAGAAGAAGATAAAACGTTGAAAAAACCCAAAAAAGATATTTTGGAAGTGACCCTAACGCGCGGTTTGGTACAGGGAGCACGGACTCGCAAGCGTTTATTTTCCATCAATGGGGTGGGCAAAAGTCAGAAAAATTTTGTGGGTGAATTTCAAGCAATTGTTTTTCAACCAGAAGACATGCGTTTGGTAGAGGGTTCGCCTGGTCGTCGTCGTTCATTTATCGATGAGGTTTTAAAATTAACCAATCAAGAATATGTTTACTCGCTTCACACCTATGAACAGGCTCTTAAGCGCTTAAATAAATTTTTGGAACAAGTGAGAGAAGGGGAGCAGCCGCGCTCAGTGTTGAAATATTGGGAGATGCTCTTGATTAAGCACGGAGAGATTCTGCAAACGCTGAGAGCAGATTTTTTTGAGTTTCTGCGACGGCTAGATTCGCCATTTGATTTTAATGTTCGCTATTTAATTTCTGAAATTTCAGAAAAAGCACTTGAATCTCGTCAAGAAAGAGCAATTGCCGCGGGGCATGTTCTAGTTGGTCCGCATAAAGATGATTTCGAGATTTTATTTACTGGAGAAAAATTAGATAACCGAGAGTTATCTGTCTATGGTTCACGCGGTCAGCAACGTTTGGGAGTTTTGTGGTTAAAGTTTGGTGAGTTGAAGTTTTTAGAAAAAAAGAGAGAACAAAAACCATTATTGCTTTTGGATGATATTTTTTCTGAACTTGATGAAGATTCGGAAAACTTAGTGCTTGAACTAATTGATAAATATCAAACAGTGATTACTACGGCCAATGAAAATACCAGAGAATTTTTGAAGAAAAAATTTAAAAACCTAACGGTAATAGAATTAGAAAATTAATTTGATGGCTGAGAATTTTGTAGTGTCTCCCAAAAAACTTGAGGAATAGCAGTAGCTAGGTCGCTAGCATTAAAGTACGGTCCGACTTTTTTGTATAGAAAATCTCCAGTTTTTTTATTAATGTAACTACCGACAACGCAAGCAGTTAGTGCGTCATGAGTGCAGTAGAGCGCGGCGACGAGGCCGGCTAATACATCGCCAGTGCCACCTTTGGTCATACCCACATTTCCTTCTGAAATTTCTATTTCCTGCCTATCGGCAGGCAAGCTTTGATTGTCGCCGCGCACCACATCCACTGGGCCTTTTAGCAAAGTGACAGCCTGAATTTTTTGCTCGGCGGTTAGTTTGTCTTCAACGATCTTCATTTCTCTAGAGTGGGGAGTGATAATGTGATTTGATTTTAATAATTGAGGTTCGACCATCTGCAGGGCGCCTGCATCTAACACCCATTTTTTAGCTGAATATTTTTCCAGTAAACTATTGGTTAATTCTTCAGTCTCGGCTGACCTTTCCATGCCAGGGCCAATCAAAACACAATCAGCCTCCTCAATATATTTTTCCAACTCATCACGGGGCACTACAATGCCATTCCAGAAACTACCTTTTGCCTCTTTAATTAATTCGTTATTGCTGGGTATTGAAGAATAAAACACCATGTCTACAAAATGCGAAGCTACGTCCAGGCTCCATTTGCTGGCGGCGTGAAACAACTCTGATCCACCAATGATCAGCAATTTACCGTTTTGACCTTTATGAGAATTTTCCTGGGGCAAGCGGATGTTTCGCAAAAATGGCGCAATTAAAGAGGGAGTCATGATGTTTTTTTCTGTACGTTTTTTTCAGCACGATAT
Source organism: Minisyncoccota bacterium (assembly GCA_043827245.1). Taxonomy (GTDB): domain Bacteria; phylum Patescibacteriota; class Microgenomatia; order UBA1400; family PJMF01; genus UBA10119. The sequence goes on from JBDRPH010000037.1 coordinate 16,206, forward strand.
TCCAAGTTTTTTTGCATTTTAGCCAACTGCATGGTGACGATGACTGCTAATAAAGTCATGACTACAGCGTAGATGAATAGGGAAATTACGCCACTTTTTTCGCCCAGCAAGGGATCGATATAAGTAACAACAGTGCTTTTAATTGCCTCGTTCCACGCCAAAGCTACCACCAAGCCGAAGCCACTTGTTGCCAAAGTAATAACGTTGGTAATGATTGCCAGGGGCATATCTTTGACGGATTTGGGAGTTTTGATTTCAGACATGCAATCATTATACCAATCAATCGAGAGCGACAATTAGACGAAATATTCCTTGCATATTTTGCAAAAATTCTTTTACAATAGGGTCAAAATGTATCAGCCTCAATTTCGCATTACCAACAATCTCCTCACTTACATTTCCAATATTGAAGCCAGCAAGGCTGTGATTGATAATTCTCCGCTAGTTCCTGCCTGGGAGGCCAAGTTTCGCGATGATGCTTTTGCGCGCACTGTTCACTTTGGCACCAAAATAGAAGGCAATGACTTGACTAAAGAGCAGGCTCAGAAAGTCATTCAACTCAAGGGGGTTTCCAATAGTAAAGAAGTATCTGAAAAAACCGGCGTGACCGCTCGTGAGCGAGATATTCAAGAAGTAATTAATTATCGCAATGTTTTGCTGTGGATTGATCAACAGAAAGCACTGGATCGCAAGCCGGATGTTTCGTTGCAAACTCTGCATACCCTGCACTCGCTAACCATGAAGGGCTTATTAGATGAAAAATTAGTTGGTCACTTTCGTCAAAAACAAGTAGCTGTGCAAGGAGTGGGTGGGAGTGACGTGGTTTTCCGCCCCCCAGTTTCAGTGGAAGTGCCTTTCTTAGTAGATGAGCTGTTTGCTTGGATTGGCAGTTCTGAGGCACAGCAACTCCACCCCGTTTTCCGAGCGGCTATCGTTCATTACCAGTTGGTTTATATTCACCCTTACGTAGAAGGGAATGGTCGTACGGCCAGAGCTTTAGCTACACTACTCATGTATTTACTAGGCTACGATTTCAAACGTTTTTTTTCGTTGGAGCAATATTTTGATGGCGATGTAGATCGCTATTACAAAGCATTATTGTCGGTTCAACAGGAGGGTGGAGATGTCACTTACTGGTTGGAATATTTTTGTTATGGTTTGGCAATAGAGATAGACAAAGTTAAATCGCAGGTCCAGAAACTTTCCAAAGACCTCAAGATGAAAAAAGAATTGGGCCAGCAAGTAGCTTTATCTGAGCGACAGATTATTTTGCTCGAACTACTCCAAAATCAAGGAGAAATTACTTCGGACGATGCTCAGGAAACTTTACCCAATGTTTCCGTTGACACCATTTTGCGCGACGTTCGCGACTTGATTCAAAAAGGAGTGGTGGCAAAACACGGAGTGACTAAAGGCGTGACTTATAAATTGGCTTAAAATTGATTTAATAAATAAAATGTTTCCTGAGGACAAGGTAAATTTCTGTTAAAGTAGAGGTAAGTTTATGACTTTTTTTATTTTTGCCCAGCATCTCAAAAAAATCGAAGCGGTTAGCTCTCGATTGGAGATTACCAGATTATTGTCTGAACTATTTGCCAAACTAAAAACCGAGGAGATTCCACCGGCGGTTTATTTGTCGCTTGGCCGCTTAGTACCCCAATATCAATCTCTAGAATTTCAACTCTCAACCAAAATGATCTTACGAGCGCTCGTCAAACACTTGGCTCGTCATCCAGATATTTATGATGCTGGTGGATCAACTGGTAATTTATTCAATGAGAATGATGAAAGTTTATATGAGGAACGAGTGAATAAACTTTTCAAACAAACAGGCGACATTGGCGAAACTACTGAGCAGTTATTGAGCAAAGGCTATAAGGAAAGCTCTAAACCCAATTTATTGGAAGTCTATGATCAACTTTCAGCAATTGCCAAAGAAGGCGGGACTGGCTCGCAAGAGCGTAAAGTATCAGGACTGATTGAATTATTTGAAAAACTCGACCCCAACTCTCTGCGTTTCATTGTGAGAATCGTGGTGGGCAAATTGCGCTTGGGTTTTTCTACGATGACGGTGCTTGATGCCCTGTCATGGACTAAGCACAATGATAAATCTGACAGTGTCAAACTTGAGGAATTATTTCAAAAGAAAGCTGATCTTGGTTTACTGGCTCAAGCTTATCTTGATCCCAAACACGATTTGGAAGCGGTGCGGAAACTTTACCAAATTTCTCAAGGAATTCCAGTTGTGCCGGCGCTGTGTCAGCGAATTAATACGGCTGAAGAAATTATTGCCAAAATGCCGAAAGTAATTGTTGAACCCAAATATGATGGTTTGCGCATTCAAATTCACCTTGGCGAAGATGAACAGGGAAAAAAATGGGTGCGTTCATTTACTCGCAACCTAGAAGAAACCTCTCGGATGTTCCCAGAACTCGATCGAGCGTTGGTTGAGTTGAATTGTGAAAGTTGTATTTTGGATGGTGAGGTTGTGGGAGTAGATAAAAAAACTGGCAAGATTGTGGCTTTTCAAGAAACTTCTACCCGTCGTCGCAAACATGGAATAGCCGCCAAAGCCGAGGAATTGCCCGTTCGTTTTTACTTATTTGATGTATTGGAGAAAGATGGTTTGTCGTTGATTGATAAGCCACTTCATGAGCGCAAAACAATCTTGAAAGAAATTGTTGGCAGTAATACTGAAACTTTTACCACAGCACCATTTATTGTGACCAGTGACCCAAAAAAACTACACGAATATCACACAGAGCAGTTAGCCCTAGGCTTAGAAGGAGCAGTGATTAAAAAATATGACTCTGTTTATAAGAGTGGTCGTAAGGGTTGGCGGTGGGTAAAGATTAAAGAGGAAGAGGGAACTAGTGGTAAGCTCAGTGACACTTTGGATTGTATCGTGATGGGTTATTATGGCGGTCGTGGCAAGCGGGCGATCTTTGGTGTGGGCGCTTTTTTAGTTGGTTTATTGGGTGAGGATGACCAGATCTACACTGTTGCCAAAATTGGCACGGGTCTCACAGATGAGCAATTTAAAGAACTAAAAAAGCGCCTCAACCAACATGAAGTAAAAACCAAGCCCCAGATTTACAAAGTGCATAAAAACTTAACGCCAGACGGTTGGATAGAACCCTCTTTTGTGGTGGAAATTGCGGCTGATGAGCTCACTCGCTCACCAGTTCACTCTGCGGGCAAAGCTCTCCGTTTCCCGCGATTAGTTAAGTTTCGTGATGACAAAACTTGGCAGGAAGCAACCACTCTCAAAGAAATGGAGACCATCAAAATTGGCTAATTGGCTGGCTGGTTGGCTAATTAGAATTCACTGGGCCAACTAAATGCTTGGCCAATTAAAATTAACAGACTTAATTGAGAATTAATTAAATGAATTCAATTGATTGAGGTTAAAATCTAAAGCTCGCGTAATCTCTGTAAAATTTTTCCAGCTCGTTGGCGTTGTTTTTCTGAAGCTTCTTCCAAAAGTTTGCCGAGGTTTTTAAAAGAAAAGTTTCTCACTTGGTCATAGTAGCTGCCCCCTTTCATTACGTAACCAAGATCTTTATCAACAAAATCTTTACCTTGCAAATGGCGCAAATTCATTTGGGCAGCCATTTTAAAAAATTGCAGAGTACCCTCTTTATCCATTCTACGAAGTGAATAGTGATAGGTTGGTTTTTTAAAAAGAGAGAAAAAATATCCCTGATCGACTAAGTTTTGCACAAAAATAGTATCTTCATAGATTTTTTGTGTTTCATCAAATTTATAGACTTTCAGCAGTTTAGTGCGACAGCCAATCAACGATCCAAAAGCAGAAGCCTTCCCCAATAAATGATAAAGTTCCAAACCGTAATTAATACCTTTTTGGGTGGCTTTTTTT
>JBDRPH010000038.1:0-12331 GCA_043827245.1 Minisyncoccota bacterium
TTTTAGATGAAGATTTGCCATAAAGTTATTATACGCGAGAAAGTTGGTCGAGGGCTATTTCTTGATCACTCCGACTTGGTCGATCAGGGGAAAAAGTTTGCGTACCTCACCCCAAAACTTTTCTGATAAGTTCTGTGAATACTGACTGAATTGTCCCCTACCCATAGCTGAACACAGCCTGCGATCCCAATCACGCACTACTTCAGTTACTTGACTGCCAAGGTTGTTGAATTCTTGTTCATGTTTCTTAGGATCAGCGCCGTACTGCTCATGCACTTTGGCAAATTCGGCAAACAAATCTTTATTTTGCTCTGTCATCAATTGTAGATATTGTTTGTACTTTACGGCTGACATAATCAGAAAATTATTTTACGTATAAATGATGAGTGTGTATATACTCGCTCACTGAAAAATCGACCAAATCTTCGATTGATTGGTTGGCTTTAATACTTTGACGAACTGTAGTTGAGGAAATCTCAACCTCTTTCATTTCTTCAAGTGGAGTCATATTTTTGTACAAAGGCTCTAGTGGAAAGTTTTTGCGTGGATAAACATAAAAATGATAGTGCTCCAATAAATCTTGATAGTCTCTACCCTGACCATCAAACCATTTATGAAAATCTGGCAAATTATCTGAGCCAATTATCCAAGCAAAGTGATGTTGCGGGTACTTGCTTGCTAAATAATCAAGTGTAGCGCGAGAATAACTAACACCTTCTTTTTCTAATTCGTACTTTTCAATCTTAATTCTGGGGTCATCAATCACCAATTCCAACATCGCTAAGCGATGCTTTGCCAGGCTCATTGGTTTGGAAAAGGGGTGCTCTCTGGCCGGTACATACCAAACTTCGTCGGCAATTTTCTGATCAAGTAATTCCTGAGCGACGTGCTGATGGCCGAGATGCGGGGGGTCAAAAGCCCCACCAAATAAAACAATTTTCATTGCGGTATATTACTTCTTTTTCTTTGCAGTTTTTTTTGCGGTTTTCTTTTTAGTTTTTTTGGGACTGGCTGGTTTTTTGGGACTAGTTGGCTTCTTGGCAGCTTTGCCGGCCTCACGTTTCTGTTTACGCTCTGCGCGTTTTTGCTGTTCTATTTCCCATTCTTCAGCGGTGATTTTCAAACCGACCTCTGGCTTGCTCCAACTAGCCCAGTTACATTTGGGGTAGCGACTGCAACCATAAAAATTGCGACGCCATCGAGTAGGTTTAATGATCACATCTCCCTCAGCACACAACGGACAATGTTGTCCTTCTAGTTTTTCAACGATGTTTTCCGTAAATTTACAATCTGGAAAGCGACTGCAACTTCTGAATTTACCAAATTTGCCACTACGAATCACTATCTCTCCGTGTTCAGTGTCTCCGCACAATGGACATTTTTCACCAGTTTTTTCGACTGGAATCTCTGCCCGCTCAGCTTTTTCCTCAACTTCTGCAATTTTTTTAGCCAACGGCAAAAAGAAGTTCTTCACTACCTGACGCCACTCTTTCTCACCTCTAGCAATTCTATCCAGATCTTCTTCCATTTCCGCCGTAAAATCGTAGTCCATGATGACTGGGAAATATTTGAGCAAGAAATCACTGACTACCTTGCCGATAGTGCTCGCCCAAAAACGCTTCTCGATCCGCTCCACATAACCGCGATCCAAAATCACCGAAATAATGCTGGCATAAGTACTAGGTCGTCCAATGCCACGTTTTTCTAGTTCTTTAATCAAAGATGCGTCGTTGTAGCGCGGTGGCGGCAAGGTAAATTTTTGCTGAGGATTAATGTCGGCATCGTACACTGATTGTTGCTCAACCAATTCTGGCAAAATAACATCTTCTGAGTTTTTAAATAATACTGTCCAACCTGCAAATTCTTGAATGGAGCCATTGGCAGATAGTTCAGCTACTTCCTGTTGGCGCCGGGCCTGCCCGTCCGGCAGGCGGGCTTCGATGGTGGCTTTAGTTTGTTTATAACGAGCCGGCGCCATCTGACTGGCAATAAAGCGTCGCCAAATTAAATCATAAAGTTTTTGATGACGAGTAGATAAACTCCCAATTTTTTCCAACAATTGGCCAGGATGCATTCTAGCGCTGGTCGGTCGAATCGCCTCATGGGCCTCTTGAGCATTTTTCGATTTATTGGCAAAAACTCGTACTTTTTCTGGTAAATATTCAGCACCAAACTCGGTTTCTACTACCTGACGAGCATCACTCAAAGCCGAGGCTGCCAGCGTAAATGAATCTGTGCGGTGATAGGTAATCATTCCTTCTTCGTAAAGTTGTTGCGCCACCGCCATGGTTTGTTTGGCGGAAAATCCCAAACGATTGGCGGCTGATTGTTGTAAAGTCGAGGTTGTAAAAGGTGGCAAGCTATGGCGCTGACGATCTTTTTGCTCAATCTTTACAATGGTGTAATCAGCTTTTTCAAGTAACTCCACTACTGGTGTTACATCTGCTTCTTGTCTCGGTTCATATTTTTTGTCAGCTACTTTGGTAACTTGTGCAATAAAAATACCAACCGGCAGGGGTTGGATTGCTTTATTGTCTGTAAAAACAGTCAGTTTTTTATCTTCCACATTCAAACCAACTTCTACTTCCCAATATTCATCTGGTTTGAAAGCTTCGATTTCTCGTTCGCGCTCGACAATCAAACGCAAGGCCACTGATTGCACTCGGCCGGCTGACAAACCTCGACGCACTTTTTTCCATAGTACCGGCGAAACTTTGTAGCCAACCAAACGATCAACTACTCGACGAGCTTGTTGGGCGTCCACTAGCTCCATCGAGATTTTGCCGGGGTGATCCATTGCTTCTTTGACGGCATCTTTGGTAATTTGATGAAAAGTAGCGCGCAAAAACTTTTTCTCAACACCCTTTTCACTCAAAATGTGTTTGACATGCCAAGCAATCGCCTCTCCCTCTCGGTCAGGGTCCATTGCTAGATAAATTTTGTCAGCGTTTTTGGCTTGTTTCTTGAGCTGAGTGATGACTTTTTGCTTACCAGGAACCATAGCGTACTCTGGTTCGAAGTCATGATCGAGATCGATTCCCAGTTTTGATTTTGGCAAATCACGAATGTGCCCTACTGAAGCTTCTACGGCAAAACCATCTCCCAAATAGTCTCTGAGTTTGCGAGCTTTGGTAGGAGATTCAACGATTACTAATGGAATTTTGCTAGCCATACAAACAACGACTATACACTATTGATCAACTAAACCGCCAATTGCCACTTGTTTCCCACCTGTTCAACTAGGCCCAATAGCTCAAGCTCTACCAGAGTAACAGCTAGTTCTGAAAGTCGGCAACCAAGCTTGGTAGCCAATTGATCAACCGGCAATGCTTCCAAGTCTAATCTCTCACAAATTGCTCTTTTCAATCCAGAAAAAACCTCCCAAGCTCTCCGCAGATTTTGTCTATCTTTAGTCGCCGGCGAAATACCTAAAACATCTGCCGCACTCCTAACCAACTGAGCTCCTTCGTTAATGAGAATTTGCGTACCCGCTGAGAACTCATTGAAGATAGAGCCTGGCACCGCCCAAACCTCACGACCAAATTCAGCCGCACAGTGAGCAGTAATTAAACTACCGCTATCAGCCGCTCCCTCAATTACCAGCACTCCCTCGCTCATTCCTGCCACCACCGCATTCCGAGCAGGGAAATTACCAGGCCTAGCTGGCACGTGTGGCGCAAAGGGGCTTAAAAAAGTGGCTCCCTGGCTGAGAAAATATTCAAACAAAGCCTGGTGTTCGGGCGGATACATAAAATCAAAACCAAAACCCAACACTCCCACTGTTTTACCCTTGGCCTGCAGAGCCGCTCGTTGCGCAATGGCATCTACTCCATACATAAATCCTGAAACAATCGTTTTGCCAAATTGAATCAAGGGAGGAATAAACTCAGTAATCACTCGCCTACCATATTCGGTAATACTTCTGGTGCCAACTACACCAATAAAAGATTCTTGGTTCGTGATTATCGATCCTCTAATAAACAGCAAGGGAGGTGGTTGATCGAGCTGACCGAGCAAACTGGGAAACTCTGAATCATTTTTTAATGCCACCCGAATGTCTTTGGCCAGTAAGCGCTCATAATATGAATCAATATTGTGTTCTTTTTTAAATTTTCTTATTGATTCAACAATCCTTTTATCCAAAGCTATTTCATGCCATATTTGGGCCTTATTCACCCAAAACTCTGACTCTGTTACTTCGTGTTTAGTTAGTGCTTTGAGGATCTTGTGGAAAGTTGCCGGCCCCACTCCATCGATTGAATATAGCGCTGTCTGAAATTTTTTTGACCAAACCATATATATAGTATGAGCAAAAATATGACATAAAGTGTAACTTGGGTTAAAAATCGAATAATTTATTGAGTAACTTGATCAGCGGGAACCAATAACTCTACTGGCATAGCTTGTCCGGTTAACCAATCAATAATAACCTTGGCTATGGGTGCCGCCTCTCTAGAGCCCTCAGCAAAAAGTTGGCTTTCATCACTCTCTACCAAAACTATAATGGCCAGTGTTTGAGGAAAGCCATGAAGCTTAACCCGTTTGAGCCAGGCCTGGCGTTCTTGAACTAAATCTAGTTTTTCTTCAGAGATTGGCTTCTTTTCAACCAGTCCAGATTCATCTTTAACAGAACCCAAAGTCTCTTCAACAGGGATACTTGAGTCCAAAGGAACAACTTCTTCTGCCAAAACTTCCGAAGAAACTGATAAATTCTCCAGATCATCTGCCAATAATTCTGACATGCCCCCCACCACCATACCAAATAACGCATTAGTCTTGCGATAGCCCTGCTCGTCGCTGATACCAAACTCTGCGGTCCCAGTTTTACAAGCTACCACTCCTCTTCTAATCTGCTCAGCAGGGCTTAGATCTGGAGATAAAGAGGCTCGACGAACATTCCAATCGAAGAAAGGAAAGGCCGTCCCACCAGCAGAGCAAGCCCCAATCATCCCTTCCTGGATAGCCGCCAGGCTCAGCTCACTAATTCCCAGTGAACTGCAGTTATTTTTTTTCTCTAGCTGATCATTGATAACAAATGGCTGGCAAAGTCGGCCATCATTACCAAATGAAGCAACCATTTGTGCCAATTGCAAGGGAGTAACTAATAAATCACCCTGACCAATACCAAAGTGATAGGTATTTCCCAGAAACCACCGCTCGCCCAGCGTCTTCTCTTTCCACTCCGGATCTGGCACCAAACCGGCTTTTTCACCAGGCACCTCAATATTCGTTAAAGAACCAAAACCAAACTCCCTAGCCTTTTGTGCCAAGGTCGCAATTCCCGTCCATTCTGCGGCTTTATAAAAGAAAATATCATTACTACGAATAATGGCGCGCACCAGTGAAATAAATCCCTCCGTTCCGCCATACTGGGTGTAATACCAGTTGGTATATTCAAAATCATTCACTTTCAAAATTCCTTGATCATCAACGCTAGTATTCAGACCAAAAGCACCACTCTCCAATCCAGCTACTGCCGTCACTAATTTGAAAATCGAACCTGGCGGATATAAACCACTAACAGCCCGATTAAAAAATAGTTTGCGTTCATCTGCTAGAGCTGTTTGCAGTGCTGAGATTCGTTCTGCATCTCGATCAAAATTTACTGTAAATAAATTGCTATTAAAACTTGGCGTACTAACCATGGATAATAACTCGCCAGTCTCTGCATCCAAGATAATGACGGCCCCCGTTTTATCACCCATTGCTCTCCAGGCTACGGTAGATAAAAATGGATCCAGGGTAGTAGTCAAAGAATGACCTGGTTTGGGCTCTACTCTCACTTGTTCTGCTTGTTTTTCTCCCAAAGCATTAATTTCAAATTCTTGATAGCCATCTTTGCCACGTAAAATTTGATCAAAGCGCTGTTCTAACCCCAACCTGCCCACCGAATCAGTCAAAAGCAAAACATTATTATTCTTTAAGTCCTCCTGGTTAACTACAGACGTATAGCCTAAAAGATGAGCCATAGAAAATGGTCTCGTATATTGACGTTGCAAACGATAACTAACTGCTTGGGGTTGTTGCGTTTTGAGTTGCAAAGCCTCAACTTGACTTATTGGTGTCGTAGTTGAATAAGCGGCTAGCAAATCATCATAACGAAAATATTGACGTGTATTTAAAACCAGAGGATCGCCATAACGATCCATAAATGTCCCTCGTTCGGCAGGAATATTTACTCTAAATTGACGATTGTCTTCAGAAATTTGACGATAAAACTCACCACGAAAACCCTGCAGATCAATCACTCTAATAATCAAGAGAGACAATACTAAAATAGTAATTTTACCAATCATTTGAATAGCGTTAGCTATTCTTTTCGGTTGATTGCCCCACTGTGACGAATTCTTTTGCCCAGATGAGCTGAGTTGCTTTTTTGCCATAATTTTTTTGTCAAAGAAATACCACTAATTTTTAAGAAAATTAGCCAACTAATAATAGTCGATAAACTAGTCAGCCAAGAAATCTTTGTTCCCGAAGCTATACCTATTAAAATCACTCCTCCTATTAAATAAGCCAAGTACAACCAGCTATTCCGTCTGAATTTTCTGCGAGCAAGCCAAATGATAATCATAGCCAAACCTGAAACAGTCAGCGGCACCGCATAAACTGAAGCTAAAAGCACAGCGAGTATGATCAGACTAATTATTTCTGTGTTGGGCGAAAAGCCCATTACCCATTCTCCGCCCAACCATAAACTTAGCCACGGAAAACCAATCACCGCTTCCAAAATAACTAATATTAACCAAACTACCAGACGGAAAAAGAAAATTAATTTGTTTTGCATTAACGTATTTCCACTAATGGCACTTCAAAAAATGATACATATTGCTCCACCACTGCTTGCTTCACTGAAGCGGCCGGACTATCAATAATCTTAGTGATTCTGCCTATCGAAAGATTTTGTTCGATTTGCGGTTGGCCTGCTGTGATGATCTGCTCCCCAACCACCAGAGGTGCATTTTTGGCTACTTCATCAAAAATAATTTTTTTGCCATCACCTCGAATCAGTCCTACTGTACCTGAATTGGTTTTAGCCAAAACTGGCCGGGCCTCAGTTGCGAAAAGTAATGAAACTTGAGCTTCATGCACACTAACTGCTGAAACCTGACCCAATAAAATATCTCTGCTCAAAACCACTGATCCCAACTGAACTCCCTCTGCACTGCCGGCGGCAATCGCTGGCCTGGCAAAAGCAATAATCGGACTAGTTAAAACAATTCTTTCGTCAGTGCGGTCGGTATTATTGAATAAAAATCTCAGTTCTTCGTTTTCGCGGCGAAGCGACGCTAGTTCCGCCAATGACACCGAGGTTTCCGCGAGCCGCAGTTCTAGGTCTTGGATGCGTCCAACTGCTTTGGGCAATTTCTGAATGTCTTTCCAAAAACCAAAAACTTGATTAAAGCCCCCAATCCAAACTCTTCTCACTGGCAATAAGTTGCTACTAATTATTGTAGTAATCGGTTGAGTTAAACCGACTAAATCTGACACTAAAAAAGCACCCAAAATAATAGCTATTTTCTGCCAATTGGTTATTTTTACTTGAGGAAAAATACTTAAAATATCTTTTATAGCCATCTTACTCCTTGGATTATTTCCAGTTCTGAATGCAAAAATAAGGTCTGAGAAACCGTTCGTTCTTGAATAAAGTGATAAACAAAAGCGTCTCCCACCACCAACCACTGATCTAGATTGTGGTCGGTAAATAAATTATTACTCGTTAATTGATGCCAAGCTAACTCTAAATTCTTTTGTAATAAATCAGCAATTCCCCTTAGCTGTCCCTTGGTTAATGCTAAAGTAGCCACTTGCTGATTCCGAATGTTTTTCCCTCTCAACACAAAAGATTGAATGTCTGGATTTTGACCCAAAGCCTCATAGAGCTTAATCACTGTCTCTTGAGATACCGTCAATGATGCTTCATTTTGCAATGATTCTTGAATAACTTGATAGGCTGTTTTCTTAAGATAATTAAAACTTAAACTCAATTGTTCCTGCTGACTGAAAAGTACTGCCTCACTCACGTCTTCACCCAGATACAATCCCACCCCCTCATACATTGCCTGGCGCTGAGAAAAAGTTTTAAGAGCAGTGGCAAAAGTCACTAAATTAATTTTCTGAAAACCAGCTTTCTGAAAAGCCTGTTTGATAATTTTTCGTTCCAAAGGAGAGCTTAGGGTTGGTGCAAATACTGTTGCAGATTGCCAGGTTAGTGAGCCGGCTGTTTTTAAACCAATTATTTCGCATAATTTAATAATCGTATTGGTGGCGGCATCTAGATCTGCTACTTGTCCATCAGCAAAACCAGATCCAACGGGTAAAGATAGGCGTTTCTTTTTCTCATTCCAGATCAACAGCAGCTCCTTGCTGGAAAACCAAAACACACCATGCTCTTTTTTAAACGTGGGCAGCTTAATTCTGGGTAAAACAAAATGTTGCATAAGCACACTGAGCCTAGCAAATGCTATCAAGAAATACTAGTTCAAGCGATGAGGCTGTTGAGGATTTGCACGCCGGTTTTCCAGCGGCCAGTGGTAAATTTTTGTTCAGCTTCTTGAATCTTATCGAGCTCGACCGTTCTGTCGGCAAAGTATTCTTTTAGACCAATCAAGCGCTCTCTCATCATTTCTTCTTTCAACTCCAGTGCTTTTTCCAACATTATTTCCTCTATATCAGGCACCAGCGCTTCTACTTTTGCAATCAATTGATTCTGACGATCAGCCTCAGTAATAGAACTTTGTTGACGCAATTGCTGAATTTCTTGTAATTGATCTGGCTTGATTAGCAAAGGCAAATCTTTGTCTAAAAAATCATCCCAGAGAGCCTGCTGCAGCTCATCTAAAAAAGCCTCTTTTTCTATTTGCTCTGCATCCATCACTCCCAACAATTCAAAAATATTTTGCTCTTCGATCGACTCGACTGAGTTTGAAGATTTGTCCATTGGTTCACTTGAAGATTTACTAATTGGTTCGGGTGCGTCAACAGTAGGCGTTGCTAACGAAACAGGTGCTGCTGGAGGTGCGGGAAAATCAATAGAATTTTTCGACTGATCTTGCAGCTTGCGTTTCTCCTCATAATCATTCATGACTTTTTCCAATTCGGCCAAAGGATCTTTGTCTGTCGTTGGTGTGATCTCTTCAATTGGTTTGGCGGAGCTCCCTTTCAAAATACTGCGATATTCTTCTTGAGAAATTTTTTCTCCAATCTGGTCATTCAAATCAGCCATAGTGGGTTGAGCTTTTGAATCCTTCACTCCGTCAGAGACATCTACCTCATCAGAAACAGCTGGAATAGTCGGGACAGCTGACGAATCTGTTGATGCTTGGGAAGTTTGCTTGTAATGTTCTTCGTATTTATCCAGTACTTGCTCCAACTCTGCCAAAGGATCCTTGGTAGAAGAAACTTGCGCAACCTCCTCAGCTTTATCAATCACCTTTTTATTTTCTTGGCTCTGTTGTTTTTGTCGAGCTTCGTACTCTGCCAACGCTTTTTCTAATTCCGCTAAAGGATCTTTGTCTGCCGAGTCAGTTTTCGCAAAAGAATCTGAGGAAGGAGCTGGAGATGATGCTTTACCAACAGGTGGTGCTTGAATGGAAGGTGGTGCCTGATTGACGGTTGGCTTCGACTGATCAGAAACCGGAGTAAGTACCGCAGAAGTCTGACTGGGAGCTTGGGCTAGGGATGGTGGGACGTAAGAATCTACGTATGAATTCGGTACAGAAGAAGAACTAGTGGGCAAGCTATTGTCTGTCATACAACTAGAATAATATTACCTGCTAATCAGGTTGTCTATACTATAACAGAAAAAATCAAGGTACACTAAAGCCACATTTATGAATCTAGTTTCATTGATTATTACTCTCTACCACGGCCTATTTTTGCTCACTCCTTTTATCTTTACTTGGACAAATAGCGAACTATTTCAAATCAGTAAAATGCTCTTCGTTTATGGGTTTGCTATTGCCATCGGCACGTTGTGGATCATGCGTATGATCATCGAAAAAAGATTTATTTGGCGCAAACACCCAGCGGTTTTGCTCATTTTAATTTTTCTAGCCGGGCAAGCAGTGGCTACTTTATTCTCCATTCACTTGCGAACTTCTCTGCTGGGTTATTACAGTCGCTTGAACGGTGGATTTTTGTCTTCTTTGGCCTACGCAGTGCTTTTTTTAGGGTTATTAAATAACGTACCCAAAAAACAAATCTTGCCTTTACTACTCACTAATATTGTGGCGGCTAGTTTGGTGGCTCTCTATGCTTTGCCAGAGCATTTTGGCGTATCACCAAGTTGTTATTTGATGTACCAAGAAGTTGGAGTAAATTGCTGGAAACAAGACGTTCAAACTAGAGTATTTGGTACTTTTGGCCAACCCAACTGGCTCGCTGCCTACTTAGTGGGACTAGCACCCATCGTGGCTCTTTTTGGCTTTAAAAAAATTAACAAACTGCAAAAACTTTGGTGGAGTTTGTTGGGATTAATTTTATTAGTGTTGTTATTCACTGGATCCAGATCAGGATTGCTGGGGCTAACACTTGCTGGAATGGGATTTGGTTTATTGCATCATCAAGTTATGATTAAAAGAAAATGGAAAAAATTCATTCGTCCTCTGAAAAATAAATTATTTATGGTGGGACTAACCGCCGTAATTTTGCTATTAGGATTTAATCTCGTTCAAACTCAGTTGCCTTCTCCAGAGGATACTTTTAATCTTTCTCAAGGCACTAGTTCCGGAGATATTCGCTTGATCGTTTGGCAAGGAGCCTTGAAAATCTGGCAACGCTATCCCCTATTTGGCTCTGGTCCAGGCACTTTTGCTTACAGTTATTATCAAGACCGGCCAGTCACTCACAATCTAGTTTCCGAATGGGATAATCTCTACAACAAAGCTCACAACGAAATTCTAAATTATCTAGCAGAAACTGGTTTGGTGGGTGCTTTGACTTATTTATTGTTAATTGGTGGATTGATGTGGCTACTATTTAATAGTACCCGCACTCAACCAAAAAAAGTCTCTGTAGAGCATGCCATATTACTCAGCATGATCGGTCTGACCACCGCTCACTTTTTTGGTTTCTCCACGGTGATGAGTAATCTTCTTTTATTTTTATTACCAGCTATTGCTTTTTTACCAGAGGAAATAATCATTAAAAAAACAACTGCAATGGTTGGTTGGCAAAAATGGATGATGGGCGCTTTGACTCTAATAGCACTCATTCTATTTTGGCAAATTAGCCAAGTTTGGATTGCTGATTGGTATTTTGCTAAAGCACAAAAACTAAAAGATAACTTTGAATATTCTCAAGCAGCAACAGATTTGCAAAAAGCCACTGAAATTATGCCTCGTGAGGCTCTTTACTATGATGAGTTGGCCAATTTATACAGTGAAACTGCGCTCCAATATTTTTTATTGGAGGAACCCGAAGCGAGCTTGTCCTTGGCAGGGGCGGCCGTTCAAAACTCCGACTATGCATTACTTCTCAATCCTAGAAATTTGAATTTTTATAAAACTAGAGCGAGGGTATTTTTTCTGTTAGCTCAAACAGATACTAAGTATTTCAGCCAAGCAGAACAAACTTTGCAAGCGGCCATTGCTCTTTCCCCTACCGACGCTCAGCTTTGGTATAACCTCGGCATTGCTCAACAAAGCCAAGGAAAATTTGCCCAAGCCGTAGAAACTCTCCAGCATACGGTCGACATTCGTTTTAATTACGTTAAAGCTCGCATCGCTTTGGGCGACCTATTGGTGCAGTTGGGCAGAGTTGAAGAGGGTAAAAAACAATATCGATTTATTTTAGAAAACTTGGCATCTACTGATCTGGAAACCAAGGAAAAACTCGAGGCTCTAGAACAACCGACCAATGAAACTCCCTAAATAACGTCTTAAACAATGAATATCCGCCAACTTTACCAACAGCTCACTATTCCTGCCAAGCTACAAGAACATATGCTGACTGTGACAGCGGTCGGTAAATTTATCACTGGTCATTGGCAGGGTCCAGCTATCGATGATCAAGCAATTATTAGCGCTCTGCTCGTTCATGATTTGGGTAATTTGGTGAAATTTGATCTCACTGAAAATGCAGAAATAATTGATTCCACTTTATTGACTGATGAGTGGCGAAAGAGACAAGCGCAAATGAGGCAAAAATATGGACTCAGCTCTCACCGGGCAACGGCAAAAATGATTCAAGAACTGGGCTTGTCGACTGACATTCAACAACTAGTCGATAGTTTAGATGCCATTAATATTTGCGCAAAAATTAGAGAATCTTGGGAACAGCAAATCTGTGAATATGCTGATTTACGAGTGGTGCCCCAAGGAGTAGTGCC
>JBDRPH010000039.1:0-5642 GCA_043827245.1 Minisyncoccota bacterium
ATTAAAAAATAATTAAGATGAAAACAAAAGACATTAAAGCACTACACGAACAGACAATTGCTCAACTGCAGAAACAATTAATTGGTTTACAACAGCAATTGGCACAAAATAGAATTAAAAAACATGCTGGCAAGCTAGAGAATACCAGTTTGGTTAAATTGGGAGCCGATGACATTGCTAGAATCAAAACAATTATTAAAGAAAAACAAATGGCTCAGCGCACTGATCAGCCTCAAGTTGAAGGTGTCAAAAAAGTAATTAAAACCAAAGTAAAATCTGTGGCTAAAATTAATAAAAAAGCAACTAAAAAAGTAATGAAAAAAGTAACGAAAAAGGCTAAATAATGAGAACAATGCAGGGAATTATCACCTCGATGAAGAGAGAAAAGACCGCCACAGTGGTAGTCACTCGTCAGTGGCAACATCCTTTGTATATCAAGTCAGTACAGCGTAGCAAAAAATATGCCTGTCACTTGCCAGAGGATTTGAAATTGAAAGAAGGAGAAATGGTTGAAATTCAAGAAATTAGACCAATTAGTAAGACTAAACGCTTTGTAATAACTAAAAAAGTAGAGTAATGATACAACTTAGAACAGTCCTATCAGTAGCCGACAACAGTGGTGCTCGCCAAATTCGAGTCATCCAGGTTTATGGTGGTTCCAAAAGACGTTTTGGCTATGTGGGTGACGTGATTATTGGTTCAGTAATCGATGCAGATCCCAATAGTGCTGTCAAAAAAGGTTCTTTAGTACGAGCCGTAATTGTGAGAACTAGAAAAGAAAAAGGACGCAGTTCTGGAGAATATATTCGATTTGACGATAATGCGGCCGTGATTATTGAAGCTCGCACCAAACAAGAGCCAGTTGGTTCTCGGGTTTTTGGTCCGATTGCTAGAGAAGTTAAAGACAAGGGTTTTAATAAAATTGCTAGCTTAGCACCGGAGGTTTTGTAATGAAATTACACGTAGGAGATAAAGTACTAGTCACTGCTGGAAAAGACCATGGTAAACAAGGCGAGGTGATTCGAGTTTTACCAGAAAAAAACGCCGTGATTGTTAGAGATATGAATATGTATTCTCGTCATGTCAAACCTTACGGAGGTCAGGCAGGAGATATTAAGCGTCAAGAGCGACCACTGGGCATGGGTAAAGTAGCCATTATTAATGACAAAGGTCAACAGGATAGAGTGGGTTATAAAATCGACAAAGACGGTAATAAGACAAGAATCTATCGCAAAACTGGCACTGTTATTAGCCAAAAAGCTAAATCAACCAAGAAAACTAGCAAAAAGGAAAGTAAAAAATAAAAATCATGAATCGCATGAAGCTTAAATACCAGCAAGAAGTGTTACCTAAACTCCAAAAAGAGTTTAAACATGATAATGCTTTCGCAGTTGCTCAGATCAAAAAAATAGTGGTCAACATGGGTGTTGCTCATCCAATTGACCCCAAGGCTCGCGAAAAAGTAATTGAGAATGTGGTGGAGCAATTCAAGGTAATCACTGGTCAGCAACCTCAAGTTACTAAAGCGGCCAAGGCTATTGCTGGATTCAAACTTAGAGCAGGAGATCCGCTGGGCGTGATGGTGACTTTGCGAGGAGAAAATATGTGGGAATTTTTGGACAAACTAGTCTCGATTACTTTGCCCAGAGTTAAAGACTTCAGAGGCATTTCTGCAAAAGCTTTTGATGGTCAGGGTAATTACAGCCTAGGTCTGGAAGAACAGATTGTTTTTCCTGAAATTAATTATGATCAAATCGAAAGTATTAGAAGTTTACAAATCAACATTATTACCAGTACCAAGAATGACCAAGAGACAAGAAAAATGCTGGAGCTATTAGGCTTCCCATTTGAAAAAAAGGAGGAAAACTAAACTATGGCCAAAAAATCTAAAATCGCCAAATCCAAGAAACTATTGGCTTTGAGATCTGAATACGAGCAATCTGGTGAGAGAAAAGTTAATAGAGTCTCGACCAGAGGAGTTAACCGTTGTAAAATCACCGGTCGGCCACGAGGTTACATGCGTTATTTTGGTTTGAGTAGAATCACTTTTCGCGAATTAGCTTCTAAAGGAGAATTACCAGGAGTAGTAAAGGCAAGCAAATAATATGACAGATCCGATCGCAGACATGCTAGCCAGAATCAAGAATGCCCTGCTTGCCAGACACAAGGAGGTAGTTCTTCCTCATTCAAAAATCAAGGAAGCCATTGCTCAAATTTTACAAGACAATGACTACATTGAATCTTTTGAAGTAGTTGAACAAAAGCCTCAACCTTCTTTATCGATTAAGTTGGGTTATAAAAATAAATGGCCCAAAATCACTGGAATAAACAGAGTTTCCAAACCAGGCAGAAGACTTTACGCCTCAGTTGATCATATTCCGGTTACATTAAATGGTTATGGAATTACAATCATCTCGACCAGCAAGGGTTTATTAACAGATAGAGAAGCAAAACAACAAAATGTTGGTGGAGAATTACTCTGCCAAGTTTGGTAATTTATGTCAAAAATAGGTAACACACCCATCCAATTGCCCGCAGGAATAATCGTCACTCAACACGAAAAAGTGGTTACGGTTAAAGGTCCTAAGGGCGAATTAAGCTTTACTTTATTTGACGGTATTAAAGTCAAGATAGAGACTGAAGAATTGATTGTGTCACGTACCAATAATGAGCCTCAAACAGCCGCCTTTCATGGTTTGGTGAGAAGTATTTTGTCCAACTATGTTCAAGGTGTTAATGAAGGCTATAAAAAAACTCTTAAATTAATTGGTACAGGCTATAGAGTATCAACTAAGGGAGCTGGTTTATCAGTGACGGTTGGTTATTCTCACCCGGTAGATATTGATCCTGTGGTTGGGATTGAACTTAAGACAGAGGGCAATGACACCATTCATGTAATGGGAATTGATAAACAATTAGTGGGTCAAGTATCGGCTAACATCAGAGCCATTCGTCCGCCAGAGCCTTATAAAGGCAAAGGCATTCGTTACGTTGATGAAGTAGTCAAGACCAAACCAGGAAAAACATCGGTAGGTTAAGGAAATTATGTCAACGATTAAAAGAAATCAATCACTAGCTAAAACAAGAAAAATTAGAGTTCGTAGCAAACTTCATGGTTCGGCTACTCGACCACGTTTAACTGTTTTCCGTTCCAATCAACATCTTTATTTACAGGTGATTGATGATGATTCTCAACGAACCTTGGTTTCCACCAGTGATGTAGTCGGCAAATCAACTCTCAAGGGAACCAAAACAGAGCGGTCAGTATTGGTTGCTCAAGAACTTTTAAAATTATTACAGAAACAAGATATCAAAGCTTTAGTTTTTGATCGGGGATCGTATAAATATCACGGCAGAGTGAAAGCGGTAGCAGAAACTTTGCGCGAGGGAGGCATTCAAGTTTAAGTTATGTCAGACAGACACATGTTCACACCAGAAAAAAAGGAATTTGAAGAGAAAGTTATTCGAATTTCTCGTGTTTCCAAAAAGACTAAGGGCGGCAACCAAATTGGTTTCTCCGTATTGATGGTTGTAGGTGATAAAAAAGGCAAAGTAGGGGTAGGTTTAGGTAAGGCCCCAGATGTTTTATCTGCTATCAAAAAAGGTGTCAAAAAAGCCAAAAAACAATTCATTACTGTTCCTTTGGATGGCACTACTATTCCTTTTGCAATGATGGTTAAAAAAGGAGCTGGTCAAGTTTTGCTCAAACCTGCGGCTAAAGGAACCGGTGTAATTGCTGGTGGCCCAGTTAGAGCAGTGGTAGAGGCGGCCGGAGTGCGTGACATTTCCGCCAAGATTCTAGGCAGTGAGAATCAAGCTTCTAGTGTTTATGCTACCTTCGAAGCTCTGAAACGCATTGAGCGTATTGTTAATATTCGTGGTATTAAACTGCGTTCTATCGTAGATATTGAACGAGAAGAAAAAGAAAAAACTAAAAAAGTTCAGGAAGAAGCTAAAGCTAAGGCTGATGAGGCAGATAAAAAAGATGCCGATCAAGCTAAGACTGCGAAATTATCTAAGACTGCTAAATCTGCCAAAACTGATAAACCAAAGTTAGCTGTCAAACCGGCAATTAAGCCAGTTGGCAAGAAAATTAATAAACCAGCTGATAAAAAGAAAATCAAAAAATAAACATGTCAATTTTACAAACTCTCACTAGCATTACTAGTCGCTCCAGCAAACGATTGGGTAGAGGTTATGGTTCTGGAAAAGGTGGCCACACCGTAGGTCGTGGTCAAAAAGGACAAAAGTCTCGCCGTGGTAGCAAAATTCCTTTGTGGTTTGAGGGTGGTCAATTGCCAGGTGTTAAAAAATACCCGATGATTCGTGGAAAAGGTAGATTCAAAGTATTGAAAAAGACTGCCGCTATCACTTTGACTGATTTGGAAAGATTGCCTACCAATGAAGTAACTTTGGAAACCTTGAAATTACATAAGGTAATTGAACCGGCTTTCAAAAAAGCCAAGATCATTCGAACAGGAACACTAACTAAAAAAGTTAATATAAAGGGAATTCCTGCCTCCGCCCAAGCTCGCCAGGCTATTGAGAAATTGGGTGGATCAGTTGAATAAATGATGCTATTTAAACGCTCATTGCAAAAAATTAGAGCTATTTTCCAAACCGAAGAGTTGCGTCGGAAGATTATTTTTACAGGTTTGATTTTTTTAGTATTTAGATTGATGGCTCACATACCGGTACCCGGAGTTAATGTGGCCGCCTTGCAGGCAATTTTCGCTGACAATCAGTTTTTGAGTTTATTGAATGTTTTTGCTGGTGGTACTTTAGCCAATTTTTCGCTGGTAGCGGTAGGTATCAACCCTTACATCACAGCCTCGATCATCATGCAATTGGCGGGTATGGTTTTGCCAAACATCAAGGAAATGCAGAAGGAAGGTGAAGCTGGAAAGGCTAAGCTTAATCAGTACACTAGATTTTTGACAGTTCCTTTTGCTATCGCTCAAAGCATTTCTATTATTGCTCTACTCAATTCTCAAGGTTTGTTAGTGGCCGAGCGATTGCTGGTGATTGCGGCAATGGTGCTAACCATGGTGGCTGGGGCGATGATTATGTTGTGGTTGGGAGAATTAGTTTCTGAATATGGAGTAGGCAATGGTATTTCTATGGTCTTGTTTGCTGGTATCGTCAGTCAATTACCCATGGCTGTTGGTCAGGTATCAACGCTCATTAGTTCTGGGCAGTTCCTAACTTTCCTCTTATTTTTACTTGGTGCCTTTATCTTAGTTGGTTTGATTGTGTTTATTAATCAGGCAGTGAGAAAAGTTCCAATTCAATATGCCAAACGAGTGCGTGGTGGAAAAACTTATGGCGGCCAACAAACTCACCTACCCATCAAGGTCAACGTGGCCGGAGTGATGCCGATTATTTTTGCTGTTTCCATTATGTTGGCCCCTTCGTTTGTTGGCCGCATCATGACAGCTTCCAGCAAGCCAGCCTTGATTATTTGGGGACAAAGACTAACCATTTGGTTCCAACAGACCTCACCAATTTATTTAATCACTTACTTTTTACTAGTTTTCAGCTTCACTTTTTTCTCGGCTCTGATTTTCTTCAATGCTGAAGATATTTCTGATGAATTAAAGAAAAGCGGAGCTTTTGTGCCAGGCATCAGACAGGGTGGCTCT
>JBDRPH010000040.1:0-3324 GCA_043827245.1 Minisyncoccota bacterium
AAACGCGAAGATTTATTCGGGTTTTTGCAATCTTTTTGGATAGCTATAGGACTTTAAGAAGAGATTTGGAAGAAATTAAAAAAAATGAAGAAATGAAGAATTAAACGAAACTAAAATAAATACAGGAAACAATTGAGGGAATTAAAATAATAATAGATCTAGAACTTAATTAGATTAAACACTAATGTTGGGGATGTTGGAGGGGGTAAAATAAGTTTTTATTTCACCACTACAAAAAGCTGAGCCAGATCAACCGTAGAGGTAATCATTTTGCCATCGATCTTGCCCTCGTAAGTTACCCACTCAGAGCCGTCCCAGGCAGCTATTTTCAGCTCTCCTTCTTCATTAGCTCTGATGGTAAGCTCTGCTTGTCCAGCGAGTGTTCCAGAAGTTTCTAAAGAGTAGATTTCAGAAACAGCCCTGCCGGGCAAATCCTCTGGATAACCTGGAGTGTTGAAGATAATCAGGTAGCGTTGTTGGGCAAGTGTTTTTCCATCAATCTGAAATTTTGCATCTTTAGAACTTTGAGCAGTTTTTTTGCTGAGATTATCAATATATTTCCAGTCAGACTTGAGGGCGTAAGGCTCATCACTACCTAAGTAGCTAGTTAATAGCGAGCCACCTCTGACGTCTTCATGATAAGTACAGGCTCCCCCGGCAGAACAGCTACCCAGTAAAATTTTGGCAGTCGCTGGAAGTTTACTAGTATCTATTTCACCATCTGCTCCCTGTACTAGCGTTCCGGTTTGATAGTCAATGCTGTATTCGATTGAGGTTGCCTCTTTTTTGAGAGCTTCAACATAAATCTCGATATTATGACCATCAGACAAAGGACGAATGGCCAAGTAAGGTCGCTCTTCTACGGGAATGACATTGGTGGGCAGACTTAGTCTTTTCTTTTGGTTGGTGTTATCGGCAGTGTTGTTGGCATTGCGTGCTTTAAAAAACAAAAATCCTCCCAACAGAACTAGGAGAATAATGGCACCAATGATAATCAAACGCTTATTTTTTTTCATGCTTCCTAGCCTAGCATATTAGCTAGTCGTTGCTCAAGCTCTGCCAAACTCAATCGTTCTTGTTTGGTAGTTTCTCGATCGCGCAAGGTAACGGTGTCGTCTTCCAAAGTTTGATAATCAATAGTGATGCAGAAAGGAGTACCGATTTCATCTTGAGACAAATAACGCTTACCAATGTTGCCTCGATCATCCCAGTCCACGGCCCAAGTTTTACTTAATTGCTCAAAAATTGATTTAGCTTTATCGACTAACTCAGGTTTATTTTTCACCAGAGGGAAAACAGCGGCTTTGAATGGCGCTAGTTTGGCAGGCAAAGCCAGCCAAGTGCGCTCGCCATCTGAACGATAAGCTTCAGTCAAGAGAGCCAAGAAAATTCGGTTAATACCAAAGGTTGGCTCCACAACATGGGGAATGAATTTGTGTTGAGGATCTTGTGGATCGGTGTAGTTTAGATCAACTCCGGATTTTTCCATGTGATTTTTCAGATCATAATCGGTGCGATAAGCTAAACCAAACATCTCTTTGGAGCCGAAAGGAAATTGATAATCTAAATCTTCAGTACGAGTAGAATAGTGAGATCTTTCATCATCGGTATGGGTGCGCCAACTGAGTTTATCTTTACTCAATCCCAACTCTTCAGCAAACTCTTGCATGGTTTGCTTCCAATACTCAAATAATTCTTCCCAACTTTGACTTTCTGGATCAAAGAAGTATTCAAATTCGGCAAGATTAAACTCTAGAGTGCGAAAAATAAAGTTACCCAAGGTAATTTCATTGCGGAAAGCCTTACCGGTTTGGGCAATGCCGAAGGGAAGCTTGGGCCTCATGGTATTGAGGACATTTTTGAAATTAACAAACATACCTTGAGCAATTTCACCGCGCAGATATGCTAGCGACTGACTTTCTTCCACAATACCGATATGAGTTTCAAATAGTAAATTAAATTCTCGTGGCTCAGTCCAATCATGGGCTCCACAATTGGGACAAGCGATATTGAGCTCTTTGATTAACTGGCTCAGCTCTTCAATACTTTGACCTTCGACTTTGATTGACTTACCTTGTTTTTCAGCGGCATCTTCAATGAGATGATCAGCTCGGGCTCTGGTATGACAGGCTTTACAATCAACTAGAGCATCAGTAAAACTGGCGGTGTGACCAGATGCCTCCCAAACCTTGGGGCTCATTAGGATTGCACTATCCAGTCCAAACATGTCACTGCGCTTGGTCACAAAATAATTCCACCAATGATTAATGATGTTGCGCAATAACTCAACACCCAGTGGGCCGAAATCATAAGTATTAGCCAGTCCACCGTAAATCTCAGAACCGGGGAAAACAAAGCCACGGCGTTTGGCAAGTGAAACAATGTCGTTTAAAGTAGGTTGTGTCATAGGCTTTATTTTACCTGAAGATATTCAAAACTCTTCATGCGTTTTTCAGTAATCTCTGCCACGTAGTCCAAGACAGAGCTATGGGCAGTTTCGTGGAAGTCTTGATAACCAAGATGTTCGAGTAGGCTGCCGAGCAAAGTTTGCAGTTGACGATAAGCTGATTGGTCAAATAAAGCTTGGCGAATTTCTACGGCCTTAAGATAAGCTGATTGGTCAATGTCCCCCTCCATAAACAAGCGATCTAGTACTTCTAAAACTTGAACTAATTGGCGCATGCCGACGAGCGAATTTCGAGAATCTGTTGCCTCTTCCAGCAGTGAAGTTTGAGTGATGAGGGGCAAACCTTTGGTATAAACAGCAAATATTTTTAAATAATTACCAGGTTCTAAGTGAGCGCGCCGACTTGACTTGAGAGACCTTACGCCTTTGGCTACTCCCACTAACTTACCAAAATCACGAGTTAAAAAAGTGACTACCCGATCAGTTTCACCCGTATTAACTCGCTTTAAAACAATGCCTTCAGTAACAAACGTTTTTGCCCTACTCATAAATTTAAAAGGGAATTTCCAGTACGGTATCTTTTTCTACCAATACTTGTTCTTCTCCCCCATTAACATCAAACAGAGTTTCAAATCCCGGAATACCGCCCTGTTTCCATAATTTTATTTGATACGTTTCGAGATCCTGATAGGGAATGGTGTAAGTAAGCTTGAGTTTGGCAGTGCCCAGTGGCTCCAAACTAAAGAAGCCATCGATCACAGTAAAGCCATTTTCCTCATAGACACTTGGTTGGTCGGCAAAACCTTGGGCTTCTATCAGCTCGGCTCCTTGAGGAACATAGAGCCTATTCCAGTCCTGAAGAGTCGAGTTTAAACAAAGCAAACCAGCTTCTAGGTTGCAGTTATCAGCCCGACGAG
>JBDRPH010000041.1:0-2258 GCA_043827245.1 Minisyncoccota bacterium
TGTTGAAGTTTCTCTGAGGCCTAGCTCTTTTTACTGGTTTTTTTGGCTGGTTTGTATGAATTTTTCAGTTCAAAGAGCACGTACAAACTTATTAGTAAACCCAACAGGCTCCCGATCAGTGAGCCGCCAGCAGTGTAGGAAAAAATCAAGCCCACTAGATTTTGAGCTAAGTTAATCGCCAAACTGACAAATAATAAAATCCAGCCAGTCATTTGACGAGCCTTGAGTGGATTGAAAGCCAGTAGCAAAACGGCTCCTCCCAAAATTTGCAAAGCACCGACTAACAAGAAATAAACTGGTGACAAGCCAGCTAGTCTAAAATACCAATTCATTCCCCAACCCAACCAGCTACTCAATAATTGCAAACCGGCAAGAATGCCAAAAATTCCACCGATGCCTGCCGCCCAAGGAGATATCGATACTAAAAAATCTGTTAAACCCTTTGGTAGGTGAGGTAAGCCTTTGAAGGCTGGTTCTAATTTATCGATGGTCTCAGTCACTGGTTTGCCTGTTAAAGAGGAGATAAGTGTGCTCATGTCAGTTTCCTTGTTAATTGTTATTAATTCAGTATAGCAAAAACTTAATCGCTTGTGCCCAATCCTTTTTGAGAATCGAGGTTGAATTTATTACGCCAACTTTGCAATCTTTACCAGCAATGTTATAGTGAAATTCATCTATTAAGCATATAAAAATAATAAGGAGCTTTATGAAGGGTGTTATTCTCGCTGGCGGACTAGGTACTCGTCTTTATCCGCTCACTCACGTTACTAATAAGCATTTATTGCCGGTTTATAACAAACCAATGATTTTTTATCCTATTGAAACTCTGGTGAAGGCCGGAATAACCGAAATCATGATTATTACTAGCGGACCACATGTCGGTCATTTTTTGGGAACTTTAAAAAATGGTCAGGAATTGGGTTGCACTCATTTGGAGTATGCTTATCAGGAAAAACCTGATGGCGGCATTGCTGATGCTCTCGCTATTGCTGAAGATTTCACTGACGGCGATGATCTAGCAGTCATTTTGGGTGACAATACTACCGATGCTGATATTAGCAAGCCGGTGGCTAACTTTGAAGATGGGGCTGTCATTTTTATCAAAAAAGTGCCAGATCCCAAGCGTTTTGGTGTGCCCGTCTTCGATCCTAAAGATAAAACGAAGATTTCTAGAATTGATGAAAAGCCAGAAAAACCAGAGTCTGATTATGCCGTGACTGGTCTTTATGTTTATGATAATAAAGTTTTCGACTACATCCGCATGTGTGATCCCAACTATATTGGCAGAGGTCAATTAGAAATTACTCAGGTAAATAACTTTTATATCGAAGATAAAACCTTGGGCTGGGAGGAGTTGAAAGGTTTTTGGAGTGATGCCGGTACTTTTGAATCTCTCTATTACTCCAATGAATACTGGGCCAAAAAAGATTTAAAAAAATAATTTTACTACTGCCATATGCCCAAACAACGTTTCCAACAGGGAATATTTCTACGTAATACCGTATTCGGTGGTTTGGATGGAGTAGTTACTACCTTTGCCGTCATGGCCGGAGCAACTGGTGCTAATTTACCAACTAGAGTAATCATCATTTTGGGATTAGCTAATTTACTGGCTGATGGTTTTTCAATGGGTGTTGGCAGCTACATGGGAGAAAAAAGCGAGCAACAATTCAATAAAAAAGCCAAAGTCAATTTTAAAAAAACCCGCCCAGCGCTTTCTGCCTTAATTACTTTCATCGCTTTTTCGACAATCGGTTTTATTCCTATAATTCCCGTAATTTTCTTTCCTCAGCTGGGTTTTCAAGAAATATTAGTTTTGGTGGCCGCCGTCCTTTTTATTCTTGGCGGTTTGCGTTCCCGAATTACTACCATCGGCTGGCTACGCGGCGGTCTAGAGATGACGGCGGCCGGCGTAATTGCTTCTTTAATTGCCTTTTATACAGGAGAGTTCTTGGCTAACTTGCTATAAATTAGTAGCCACAAGATTTTTAACTATCACCTTACCAAACATTTTCCACTTCATAATAGCGTTTGGCTACATGCAGACCATCGAGTCGATATTCTTCTTTTAACTCCAGGGTCTTGGGTTGCCAAAAATCACCTTCAAACTCAACAGACAAACCAGATTCTTTACGCAAACGCCCCGAATAAAGCCTGGTGCCGGATAAACGGAATTCTTCTTTGGCCGGTGAATGGTCATGATAAAGATCAAATTCAGTATTATTGGCTTTTAGATAAACTCGACAATAACATGGCCA
>JBDRPH010000042.1:0-5896 GCA_043827245.1 Minisyncoccota bacterium
TCTGGTCAATTTTGCCAGGTAAAATAGCGGCTGTTACCCTACTGCCCTTCCGAGCTAGTTGGTCTGTCATGTTGCGCAGTTTAGAAAGCTGGCAAACAGCATTAATCGGCCAAGGACCGACTGCTTACAGTAATGCCTTTAATATGTTTAAGCCTCTATGGATCAATGGGCAGAATTATTGGCAATTCAGTTTTGGCTCAGCCATCAATACCCCACTTACCATCGTGGTAACTCTAGGAATTGCTGGTCTGTTTACCTGGTTATTCTTAGCTATTCGTGTAGCAAAACAGTGGAAAAATACTGATAAAGATAGCTTGCCACTTTTACAGATGTTGTTGGCTTCATTCGCTATTCAATTGCTACTACCCAATAACTTAGTGCTTCTGACTCTACAAACTGTTTTTCTAGTTTTCTGGATCGCCGCCAATCAGAAACGTTTTTCGTTACTGCAATTCAAATCATTAAAGTTTCGTACTTACCCAGCTAAATTGGAATTTATCAAGCGTTTCGCTAAAAAAGGAGACTGGTCAATCAAATTAGTATCCGCGCTATTGATCGTGATTACCACCGGGCTCGCTTATGGCATCGGTCGAGCTTACGCCGCTCAAAACTTGATGTATAAAGCTGATCGAGCATTAAGTTCCCAAGATACAGTACGGGTTTATGAATATCAGCGTCGTGCCGTAGCTACCAATCCTTATTTGGATGGCTTGCGTCGCACCTATGCTCTGACCAATCTGCAAATAGCCATTGCCCTGTCTAATAACGCTGACATTACAGAGGAAGAAAGAAAGCAGGTGGCGCAATTAATTAGCCAATCCATACGGGAGGGCCGCGCCGCCACGGTGCTAGACAAAACTGATGTTGAAAACTGGCTAGTATTGGCTGAAGTCTATCGTAATTTGATCGGCGCGGCCGACGAAGCCAATACTTGGGCTGTTAATAGCTTAGTTAGCGCGGCTCAAATCAATCCCACCAATCCCCTTATTCGTTTGGAGCTGAGCCGCTTGGCTTTGCTTGCTAATAATCCAAATGATGCGGTCGTATTCTCATCTCAAGCCGTAGAGCTTAAACCAGACTTAGCTGCCACCTATTATCAGCTAGGCATCGCCTTTCAAGCACTCAATCAATTGGAGAATTCTAGAGCTGCCTGGCAACAAGCTTTACAATTATTACCAGAAGCTTCCGAGGATTATCTATTGCTCAGTCAACAGCTAGAAGCTTTAGAAAAAGCCATGCTCGAGACAGCTCAAACTGCAACAGAAGAAACTGCCCCGGTCGATGAAGCCAACCCGGTTCCCAATGTCACTGAACAAAATGTTTCACAACAAGAAAATGACTTGGTAAAACCAGGCGACGATGCTTTATTGGAAAATAATTAATTGAAAAAAATTAGTTAAAAAATTAGGCTTCAATTTAGGCTTCGGTTGCTGTCTGGTCTTCAATCTCGGCTTTATTCTCAACTTCGATCTCGGTTTTCTTCTCGGCTTTAATCTCAGCTAAACGAGCTAATTTTTCGATTAGTTTAGCCAGTCCCTCTCCAGTAAAACCACTAAAGGGATGGATTGTTTGCTTGGCTTTTTTAAAGCGCAAAGCAATCGCTTTGACTAATTCTGGAGAATAAATATCGATTTTATTCAGGGCAATCAATGAGGGTTTTTGCAACATTTTTACCTGGTATTCTGTTAATTCGGTGCATAAATGTTGATATTGTTGCCAAACTTGATCGGCCTTTGCCGAGTCGGTCAAATCGACATCAGACACAATACTCTCCTCTAGAAACAAAACAAATAATAATACTCTGGTATTTTCAATGTGTCGTAAAAAATCATAGCCCAAGCCTTTACCGCTGGAAGCTCCCTCAATCAGTCCCGGAATGTCTGCTACGACCAAATCTTTGCCCCCTGGCAGGGTCAACACGCCCAGATTAGGCTCAATGGTAGTGAAAGGATAATCAGCAGTTTTGGGATTGGCACGGGTGATTTTGCTCAACAGAGTCGACTTACCAGCATTGGGGTAGCCAACCAGGCCAACATCCGCCAAAAGTTTCAGCTCTAGAGTAACCCTTTTTTGTTCACCAAAAGAACCATACTCTGCCTCGAGAGGGGTGGTATTGGTAGAACCTTTAAAAGCAACATTGCCTCGCCCACCAAAACCACCCTGACAAAGCACTATTTTTTGACCCTCATTCAAGATTTCTACTAACTTAATTTTCTCTGGTAAAGATTTTAGTTCTTCCTCTTCTAGCAAAGGAGGTTGCGCTCCTTCTTTTTCGACACTATGTTTTGCTATTTCTACTTCAGCTCTAGTTAAATTGTGTTCCAAACTATATTTTTCTCGACGACGAGTGGAAGTTTCGTTTTCTTCCACCAGCCAAACCACCGTGCCCAATGGCACTTCCCAAATAATATCTTCGCCCTTGGCGCCAGTTTTTTTGCGTGATTCGCCCTTACCGCCCACTGGAGCAGAAATTTCTCTGATACCAGAAAAGTGTTGCAAGGTATTGTGATGCCGACTGCCAATCAAAATTACACTGCCGCCATCTCCCCCCTTGCCACCATCAGGACCACCCTTTGGCACATACTTCTCTCGACGAAAAGATATTCTGCCATTCCCACCGTTACCGGCTTTAATAGTTAATGAAACCAAATCAATCATGGGGTTATTATCTCATGGAAAAAATATAAAAATTAAAAATCGAAGATTTGACACTATTTTTAGTCAAATTAAAGTAAATTATCTCAAGAAACTCAGCGGATTCAAAAGTGCTCCACCCTGACGAATCTCAAAGTGCAAATGTGTTCCGGTAGATCGACCAGTAGAACCCATTTGGCCCAAGGTGTCACCGCGATTAACTCGCTGACCAACTCTAACTTGAACCACACTCATATGAGCATATAGCGTGACAAAGCCATTGCCGTGATCAATTATCACTCGATTGCCATAGCCAGAATTGTCTACCCAACCAGCCGTCACCACTACTCCGGAGTCTGCGGCCAAAATCGCTGCGCCACCCCTATTCGAGATATCAATCGCCTTGTGATAAAACTGATAACTTTGACTAATTTGTCCAGAGGTCGGCCAAATAAAGGCACCAGAGGCAGACACACTTCCTGCATCAGGAGTCAAAATACCGATCGTAGTTCTACTTGTAGTTCTAGTAGCTGTCGGCTTCACTCCCTGAGGCACCATCAAGTATTGGCCAATCACTAATTCGAAGGTTTCATCATTCAAAAATTCATTAAAAGGATAATCAATGATTACCTGCGCTTGAGCCTCATCAAGCCCATAGCGCTTGCCGATAGAATAAATAGTCTCACCCCTAGTAACTTTATGTCTCACCCCATCCACTGGTAAAATTTTAAGTTCTTGACCAGGCTTAATCTTGGAAGTCTCGGTTAAATCATTTTCCCAAAGAATAGTTTCTATTTGCAAGCTATAACGCGCCGCAATACTAGAAAGTGTCTCATTCTCCTCTACCGCATGAATAATAATTTCTCCACCACGATACTGTTGTACCTCTTCAGCCTGCAGGGTATAAAAATCTGGAGCATAAGCAGTGGCTGTATTGAGAATGGGGCCAATGGCTCCGCGCTCATCCTCGTCATTTTTTTGCAAAATTAATGGACCAGCCGTGATTAACAAAAAAACTAAGCCAACGGTGCCAAAATGCAAAAATGGCCGCGCATAACGGCCACGTTTCCTATACAAAAGATCGACAAAAAAATCTTTACCCACTTCTAATCTGGAAAACCAATTATAACCACGCAATTTAAAATACATGCGCAAAAAAGCACCATACTCACGCCAGTCTTTTAAAAACTGAGATTTGATGAAAGAGGGAAAAAGACGCTTTAACATAGTTAGACAATGAAAGAACATTGTATCAGGAGTGACAAAAATTTTAAAACCACTTGGGTAAAATGCCGTTTCCTAAGTTTTCGTCTCTGACCGAGCCCCCATCTCTAACCAAGCCAACCAAGCTTCCGTCTCTGACCGAGCCTTTGTTTTAACCAAGCTTTCGTCTCTGATTTTTTCTTTATCCTGTCTTGAGGCTTGCCAAAAAGTCTTTGTTGGAATCAGTGCGCTTCAGTTTGTCGATGAGAGTTTGTGTTCGCTCATCTTTATTGAGCATATCCAACATTCGATGCAAAGTCATAATCGATTGGTAAGTAACCGAGTCCACCATCAAATCATCGCGTCTGGTACCAGAGCGCTGTACGTCGATAGCTGGATAAACACGTCGCTCAGCCAAAGAACGTTCTAAGTGTACTTCTTGGTTACCTGTACCTTTAAATTCCTCATAAACCAGATCATCCATTCTAGAACCCGTATCGACTAAAGCCGTACCGACAATAGTTAGTGAGCCTGGAATCTCAAAGTTTCTAGCTGCTCCAAAGAATTTTTTGGGTGGGAAAAGAGCTGCTGGATCAAAACCACCAGACAGAGTTCTACCAGAGGTAGGCATTGCTAGATTGTAGGCCCGAGCCAAACGAGTAATAGAGTCTAATAGAATTAAGACATCTCTGCCGCTTTCCACTAGTCTTTTAGCTCTTTCCAAAGCTAATTCGGCTACTCGTACTTGATCTTGAGCTGACTCATCAAAGTTGCTGGCCGCCACCTCACCTTTGCCTTTGGTAATATCTCGAATGTGGCGCTTGATGTCAGTCACTTCTTCTGGACGCTCCCCAACCAACACAGCCATTACATGAATGTCTGGGTTATTTTGTGCCGCTCCAGTAGCAATGTTTTTAAGAATCGTGGTTTTACCTGCTTTTGGCGGAGAAACTAGTAAACTGCGTTGACCCTTACCAATTGGAGCTATCATATCAATGATACGCAAGGCCAATGGCTCTTTGCCTATCTCTAATTTGATCTGCTCATCTGGGTAAACTGGAGTTAAGTTGCCAAATTTTTGTCGATCTAGCTTCATAAATTCACTCACCGGCTGATCATTAACTTGCTCTACTTGTAGCAAACCCCAATAACGCTCATTTTCTTTGGGTCTGCGTGCCGGACCTTCTACTACATCACCAGGACGCAAACGGAAACGACGAATTTGAGAATTGGAAATATAGGCATCGCGATCATCTTCAGAAAAAGATACTCGCAAAATCCCATGTCCATCTCGAGAATTATCCAAAACACCCTTAATCATTTCTGTGTCTGAATCCATTCTTCTAATTTGAGGAGTGCGACTGAAAGAACCTTTGGCCGCAGAATCACTTTTAGTTGAAACTGAAGAATCACTCGATTTGGAAACAGTATTGTCTCCGGCAGGAGTAGCTTCTTTTGAAACAACTTCTTTAGTCGAAGTAACTTTTTTAGTTGAGGTTTCCTCAACTGGTTTGTCAGCAGAATTGTTGCTTTTTATCATAAAATACAAGCCCTTTCTCGGCTCAATTGATTGTTTAATTACAATCTAGATATTTCTCTTTAATATTTTTTTTGGTTGTAAATTTCTAGCTTACGATCCTTAACTTTTTTAGCAAAAACCGTTTAATTACTAACTTCATGAGAGTTGGGAAATATTCAAAATAAAACTGTATTGAGAAAACTGGACATTATTATACAAGCCACTGCAAGTTTGTCAAAGTAAAGAGCTCTTATAAGTTATTCAATAAAGAATTTGCCTGTCCAACGAATCACTTGGTTAAATGGGATTTCTAGTCTGAGAATTATTTGACAAGTCAGATTTGAATAAATTTAATTTAACGAGTTTTAAGCGCTGGGTAGAAGTTCGGCAGCCTGCCCAACCGACCGAACTTCAACTCAACGCTCGATTATCTGCTCAAAATCTTTATTTTCTAAATTTTCCAAATATCTATAATTGAACTCATTTATTATACAACCTTCACCTATTTTTATCTATTATTAATCATTAATAACCACTAAT
>JBDRPH010000043.1:0-4230 GCA_043827245.1 Minisyncoccota bacterium
GGAAAAAAAAGGTAAAACTCAACGATTCAGCATTGAGGGAGATAAAGTCGAATTGGAAAAGATGCGCGTGTTTAGTGGGGGTGGTGGAACTAATACCGCGGTTGGATTTGCTCGGCTTGGTTTTAAGGTTGGCTTAATTAGTGAAACCGGCAAAGATAATTTTGCCTCGGTTATTTTAGCCGAACTTCATCGAGAGGAAGTAGATACTAGTTTGATTATCCAAGAGAAACAGGAGCAAACTGGTGGCACGGTACTACTGGTTGCCAAAGATGGTGAGCGCACTGCTCTAATCAATCGCGGCGCTTCATCTATGCTAGATCCTTTTGACATTTCTCCTTTTTGGATTAGTCAAACTCGCTGGGTGCATTTGACCAATATTGCCGGCCAGGAAGAAACTTTGCGTAAAATTTTCAAACTCATTAAAAAGAATGAACAAACCACTCTTTCTTGGAATCCAGGCAAACAAGAGTTGCAGTTGATTGCTGATGGCAAGTTACCGGTGGCTGAGATTGTTTGCAAAGTTTTGATTCTCAATGAAGCTGAATGGGAATTGATTGGCGAGCAACAAGCAGAGCTTATTAAAGAAATTCCAACAATAGTAGTGACTCAGGGCAAAAAAGGTGGTTTCGTTTATGAAGATGGTCAGAAAACGCTCAGATTTTTAGCTTCTGGCGACAAAGCAGTGGAAAGTACTGGTGCGGGAGACGCTTTTTCGACTGGTTTTGTGGCCGGCCAACTTTTGAACAAGCCCACCAAAACTTGCGTAGAATGGGGAGTGAGAAATGCTGGATCAGTAATTAGTCATTTTGGCGCCAAACTTGGTTTATTAGACAGACAGCGCATACAAACTGCTTGAGTAAAAATCAGATCACTGGTTGTTGCCAGAGGATCAACTCATGTATAGTAGGAAACTGTAGAAAACTTGTCAAAAATAATGAAAATGAAAAAACTTGCCCAAATTCTAACAGTTTTCATGATTGCCTTAGTGTTTTCAGCCAGTGTAGTCTTGGCCGCCACTCTGGCAGTGACTAGCATTGGTGGAGTGACAGTAAGCGGAACGTTAACTAGTTTTACTACCACCAAAACGAGTCCCACCTTCATTGGTACGGCGACTAATGGCGCTACTATAGATATTACGATTGACGATTTGATGGTGGCGGCCACGGCGGACGCCACTGGCAATTGGTCTTACACTCCCACCAGTTTGACGATCGGTGCTCACGCGGTAGAGATTGCTTCCAATTTGGAAACAATCTCATTTACTTTGACAGTTGGCGATGACGCTACTAGTACCAGTACCTCAAGCTCGACCACTACCACTGAGAGTGGAACTTCGACTTCTACCGCCGAACTTCCGCAATCTGGTTCCGTAGAAAATACCTTTTTAGTGATTGCAGCAGGTATGTTTTTGATTGGTTCGGGAGTCGTGGCCCATCAAATTTTACCTCTCCCAGAAAAAGAATAACGGCTCAGACTGCCCATGACCGACCACAACCAAGTCCTCCAGCAGGAAATTCAACAGCTTCAGAACCAAGTGAAGGCTTCTCAGTTGCCCGAGGAAATGTTGCGCAAAGTACAGAAGGAAATCGTGGCGCTACAGCGCAGTGTGGAACTGGGTAGTTACGATGAAAAATATGAAAAAGTCTCTCGTTATATTGACTGGATTTTAAAGATTCCCTGGTTGGCTGAAAGTAAAGACACCATGGATATTCAGCAGGCCAAAAAAGTGTTTAACGAGCATCACTACGGCATGCAGGAAGTTAAAGATCGATTCTTAGAATACGTAGCGGTGTTGAATTTGCGCGAGAAACAGATGCCGGAAGAGGATTTTCGAGCGCCTATTTTATTGTTGGTTGGCTTGGTGGGCACCGGTAAAACCACTTTTGCTTATTCGCTAGCCGAAGCTTTGGGTCGTCAACTAGTGCGGATTCCTTTTGGTGGCATGGGCTCAGCCAAAGAACTGCGAGGCAACTCTCGTTTAATTTTAGGTTCAGAACCAGGCAGAGTGATTAAAGGTATTTGCGAAGTGGGAGTGCGCAATCCAGTTATCCTGTTGGATGAAATTGATCGCAATGCCGAAGAATCTAATACGGATATTATGGGTGTTTTAGTTGAACTGTTGGATCCTGCCCAAAATCACGCTTTTGTTGACAGTTACGTTGATTATCCAGTCAACTTGAGTCATGCCATTTTCATCGCCACTGCCAATAACACCACTCGGATCGTGACAGCGGTTTTGGACAGAATGGAAAAAATCTCGATGCCTACTTATTCTGATGATGAAAAAATCATCATTGCCAAAGAATATATTTTGCCCAAACTACTCAAAGATGCTGGTCTGAAACCAGAGCAATTCAAGATTAAAGATGATGTCTGGCCAGTGATAGCTCGTCCTTTGGGTTTTGATGCAGGCATCAGAACTCTTCAGCGAACTTTGCAAGGTGCTGTGCGCAAAGCAGTGCGCATCATCGTCGAACGGGGTTTTCCAGAGGTGATTATTACTCAAGAAAACGCCAAGATTTTCATGCCAAAGTATTAATTTTAATCGGTCTGCTCGCCAGGTGTGTTATCATATACAGGTATGGACGTTGCTGCTGAACTTGAGAAACTTCACCAAAACCTCGAAAAAAACTTTGCCGACTTGCTCCTAGCTACCAAGCCCGAAGATTTAGTGCATGGCGAAGGTAATGCGGAGGCGGAAGTGATGTTTATTGGTGAAGGGCCTGGTTTTTATGAGGCGCGCGAACGGCGACCCTTTGTCGGTCGTTCAGGCAAACTTTTGAGGAAAACACTCAACGAAATTGATTTGCCTCCAGCAAAAGTTTGGATTAGTAATATTGTCAAAGTTAGACCGCCAGAAAATCGCGATCCAACTCCGGAAGAAATTGATGCTTTCAAGCCGTATCTCAATCGGGAAATTGAGTTAATTGATCCAGTGGTGATTGCCACGCTTGGCCGTTTTAGTATGGCCAAGTTCCTGCCAGAGGTGAAAATCTCTCAGGTGCATGGTCGTTTGCATAAAGTACAATGGAATAGTAAGCCGCTTTATGTTTTGCCGATGTATCACCCGGCGGCGGCTTTAAGGTCTACGAAAATAACCGAATCATTTGTAACTGATTTTAAAAAACTGCCCAAGATTCTCAAATGGATTGAGGATCAACAGGAAATAAAAAAAATTAAAGGCGTAGTAGAAGAAGCGCTTTTTTAGAAAATAAAAAAATTTAAAAGAAATTAATAATTCCAAAGGAATTGTTGTTTCAAAAACAAGCTTAACAAGCTTGAAATAAGAAAGGACTATTATGTCAAATTTAAAAATTGTTCCTCTTGGTGGCTTAGGTAAAGTCACTCAAAACATGTTTTTGTATATTTACGAAAACGAAATCCTCATCGTGGATTGCGGAATTGGCTTCCCCGATGAATATATGCCTGGAGTTGATACACTCATTCCAGACACTCGTTACTTGCACGAGCAACTCAAAGAAGGCAAACAGATAGTTGGTATTGTCATTACCCACGGTCATGAAGATCATATGGGGGCTTTGCCGTACGTTTTACCAGAGCTGGAGGAGATTCCACCTATTTGGGCATCGCCCCTTACGGTTGGTTTTATTCAGAAAAAATTGCAAGATCAAAAGTTAAAAGTCTTTATCAACACTTTTAAAGATCTTAATAAAGTAAGTTTCGGTCAGCATTTCAAAGTGATGTCTTTGGCGGTGACGCACTCTGTGCCAGATACCAAACATTTAGTGATTGATACTCCGGAGGGAGCGATCTATCACGGTTCAGACTTCAAACTGGACGAGCATCCATTGGATGGAGTAAAAGCAGATTTAGCTACCATGGAGGCTTTGGGCAAAAAAGGAATTTTGATGGCCATGATCGATTGTTTGCGCTCAGAGCGACTAGAACACACTCCTTCAGAAACCACGGTTGGCCCGGAGCTGGAAAAATTGATGCGTAACACCAAGGGCAAGTTCGTTGTCACTCTGATGAGTTCGCACATTCATCGTATTCAACAAATCGTTAATGCAGCCGAAAAAATAGGTCGCAAGGTAGTTTTTATTGGCCGATCAGTAGAACAAAATGTGCAGATCACCAGTAATTTAAAAAAACTCCATTTACCCAAGGATTTAATGATTGATAAACGCGATATTGATAAGCACAAAGATAATAAATTGTGCGTAGTGATCGCTGGTAGTCAGGGTCAAGAAGGCTCTTCTTTAATCAGAG
>JBDRPH010000044.1:0-4482 GCA_043827245.1 Minisyncoccota bacterium
AAGATTGTATGAGAATTAACTAGGCTTGTCCAGAGAAATTAAACAAAATTAACCATAAATTACGAAAAAGGCTATTAGACCAAAGATTAAGACAGTGGTGAGTAACATTTTGTCGTTCAGAAGCACTCTTTCTGGCGATTCTCCTTGATTTTCTTCATAGACCAATTGGAGATAACGCATCACGCCAAAAATAACAAAAGGCAAAGTAAGCATTAATAATTTCTGTGATTGGAGTGTTCTGGGAAGGAGGGCATAAAAGGAGGGAAATCGTAGGGAAGCCGATTCGATATAATCCGTTTCGTGTTGGAAAGAAAACAGAGCGTAAGTCAACCAGGTAGCATTGGCAAACATGCCAGTATATTGATCCAGTAAGCGCTGAGAGTAGTTTTTTAGAGTTTTGCGCGCAAAATCTACTTCACGATTTTGCAGCAAAGTGCGCTCACTCTGACGCTTTCCCACAGCCAAGAAAAGTGAGGCCGAAACAACAGTTAATAAAAACCAGACGCTCATATGCAAATTAACCACCACCGATCCAGCATAAATGCGAATTAAAAAACCCAAAGCAATAGAGATGACATCAAAAATAGATACGTGTTTAATCTTGGTGGCATAAAGTAATTGTAGTCCCAAATAGGTTAGAAGCAGAATGCGAAAGAAAATTGGCAAAGCCATAGAAAAATAAAAAACGGTTAATAATCCTAAGCCAGCGGCAATCAGAGCGGTGCGAACAGGCAACTCTCCTGAAGCAATTGGTCTTCTTTTTTTATAAGGGTGCTTGGCATCTTCTTTGGCATCTAAAACGTCATTGATGATGTAAATACTAGAGGTGAGTAGAGAAAAAATAATGACAGCGAAAGTAACGATTACAAAATAAGGCAAACCATCGAGAGGATCATAAAATAAGAATCCAGAAAAAAATAATGGCGCGTAAAGAGCAATATTTTTAATCCACTGACGAGGTCTGGCAGATTTTAAAATCAGAAATAAAGTGTGAAACCACATTATCTTGATTTGTAAAGCAAATTGACTGGCTCGGCAAGAGTGAATTTATTTGTTTTTGAGAGAATATGTTTTAGCCCAGATTAAAAAACCAAAAACGAATAAAACCACCGAACCAAAGACAATGATTTTTCCAGTAGTTCCCAAAAATAGAGAAATAATACCTAGTAGTAAGCTGACTAGCCAATAAAAGATTGCGATGCGTCTCCTTCCCCAGCCCAATATGTCCATGAGTTTGTGGTGTAGATGACCACGATCTCCCCAAAGAGGAGATTTGCCAGCCAAGATACGTCGAGCAATGGTGAAAATGCCATCAGCAGTGGGTAGGGCTAAGACCATCAGAGTGGCTGCCACTTTTGCCCCAGACAAGATAGCTAAGACACTCAAGAAATATCCAGCCAAAGAACCAGCTCC
This sequence comes from Minisyncoccota bacterium, assembly GCA_043827245.1. Lineage (GTDB taxonomy): Bacteria > Patescibacteriota > Microgenomatia > UBA1400 > PJMF01 > UBA10119. The sequence goes on from JBDRPH010000044.1 coordinate 1,414, forward strand.
GTAGCCAGGCATCATTTTTTGCGGATACCAGTTCCAGATTAATAATCCCAAATAAGCACCAGCCACAATAAAACTTAGGTGGGCTGTGTTAAAGGTGGTGGGATCATCTTGAAAGCGCAGCGACAGTAGGCCAATAAAAATGGCCGCAATACTCACAAATCCTGGCAACTGACCATCGACTCCTTTCGACCAGTTTAGAATATTCATGTTCCAGTTGATAAAGAAAATGGCAAAAAGACTAGATAATACCCAGACAACATGGGTTTGACCAAAGGCCACAATTTCCCAGATTGGAAAATTTAAATGAATTACTCCGGGTCCAAAAGGATTGCTAATATAAGCAATGCCAATACCCGAGCCAACCACAATTAGGCTAGCCAGCAACCCAGTACCAAGTCTGATGGCAGGATGAATGTCTTTAACGTCATCAATGACTCCAATTAAAGTCAGCAAACCAGCTCCTAATAGGATAGCCAGCAAATAACCATCAATTTGTAGAAAAAACAAACTAGTTAATAAAATTCCCAAAAAAACCACTAGGCCGCCGCCTCTTGGCACTGGAGACTGATGAGTTTTTTTGAGATGGGGAATTTTTTGCGGATCATCAAGCCAATCATGTTTGGTATACCAACGAATAATGAAGGGTGCAGAGATAGCAGCAATTAAACCGCTGATAATCAGCATTAAAATTATCATGTGACTAATAAAATAACTCTTAACAACAATAAACCAGTAGTTATTACTAACCCTACAGTAGTCCAACTAAAGATCTGTCGCATTGTTTCATCCAAATTACTAATGATTTTTATTAATGAGAAATGTCCTAAAGTAATTGCCCAAGCAAGGACAGGAAAAAAGAAAATCCAGACTTTTGCTACCAGCTGTTTTTCTGGTTGAGCCAAAGTGTAGAACAGGGGAATGACTGGTTGCAAAAAAGAAAAGAAAATGCCAGTAATGGCAGTTAAGAGAATCGATAGTAAAAAAGCAGTTCTAAATGTTCTAATTTCTGGATTAACTCGAGAAGATAAGGGAGTATGTTGATCTGTCGAAGGAATCTGCATGGAGTTCATTATAATCTATCGCGAGTTTTCTTGAAGCAGGTAGAGTGTCATGTGTTCAAATTGATTATTAGGATAATAATTAAGATCTAGAAGGCGTTGCAATTCGGGAAAATCATCTGATTCATCATCCATAACAGCAATTAGTTTTGGCATTTCTTTTTTAATTTGTTCTAGCGTATTTAAGTGATCTTGAAAATCTTTAATATGAAAAGAAACAGTGAATCGTGAGGTGGGTGTAGTTTGAGTAAGGGCATAGAGCGCGGGATTGGTGCCCCAAATGAAAATGCGGTGACCATTCAAACCTCTAATTACCTTGGCAGCTTGATAGTTATCTTTCACCAATGCATTGAAAGAATGATCGTATTCTTTTTGAGTAATTTGACCAGTTATCAGTTTAAAAAACTTACCATAGTACTCACTAGTCGAATAGGGTCTCAAATCAAGCAAACCAGCGGCAATAAACGGCAAAATCAACAAGCCTAAAGCAGAGAAAATCATGGTTTTGCGCATCCCGGCTCGCAGTGCTCGCCACAGTTCGACGATAAGCAGGGCAAAGGCTGGCACTAGCTGAATGAAATAATGAGGATAAGGACGATTCGATAATAATACGGCAAACAAACTCAAGATAAACCAGCCGGCAATAAATTGAAAACGAGGCGTATATTTTTTCCAAAAACTCAAACCAGATAAAACACCAGCTAGCATTAAGATTTTACCAGGCAAAGTAAATAAAAATCTCAGTAAAGAATTAGCCAATTCTGGTTGCCAACTACCGGCATAGCGGAAATTATAAAGTAAACCGTAGCTCAAATAATCTTGACCAGATCCTTTGGAAACAAAATAAACGATTGATAAAACAATGGGAATGATAAGACCCAAAAGTAGCCACCCAGACTTAACTGCAAATTGCCAAATTGCTTTTAAGTTTTTTTTCCAGCCATACTTTCGGCTGATTAGTACGGCTACTAAAGAAAACCAACCAATCAACAGGCTCATTCCAAAATCCAGTAATGCCGGCACTTTGGTTAGTACTCCCAGGCCGAAGAAAATTCCAGAAGCAACCAAGAGCAATGCTTCTTTGGGTACCATGGTCAAAGCCTCATGAGATCGGCCACTTAAAAAGTTTTGCCAAAGAGCAGTTTTGGTAATCAGCCACAATCCGGTCATGACGAAACCCAGCACAAATAATTCACCGTTGGGAATGTGACCTTCTAGCCAAGGCAGGGTAGTTAGTAACACAAAAATTAATGAGCTAGTAAAGGCAAGTTTGGTTTTTTTAAATAAAGCTTTGGCGACTAGAAAAAACAAAACAGTAGTCACCATCATCCAACCCAAATTTAAAAGTCTGAAACTAAATTGATTGGGTACCATGGCTAGGTAGTAAATTAAAGGAGTTTTGTGATCGATGATGTCGGTATAAAGTCTCAACCCTTGTCGCAGGCCCGTACCGATAGTCAAGTAGATAGCCTCGTCACCATACCAATATGGTTCAAAAAAATTAGGAATGCGCAGTATTACAGTAATGAGTAACAAAACCAGAACTTCTCGGTACTCATCGCATTTTTTATCAATCTTTTTTAGGAGTTTAAGCACAATACCAGTGTACACACATTTTAGGATGGTACTCAAGATGAAAAAAATTTACACTTTTTCAGTAACTTTATATTCAATATATTTGCCCAGCATCAATCTGGTGTGAGCATCAATTCCCGGCAAAGCAGAGAAAAAGAAACCAACTACCGGCAAGAGAATAAACTCCAAAGGTTGAATAAGATAGGAAAGAATATTGCGTTTATTGGGTCTAGGAGGGCGATTAATGGCATCGATGATGAAGATCACCACAAAGGAAACCAGAGACAGAGTCAGGAGAGTAGAAGTTACCTGGGGCAAGGTTTTACCGATGATGGTACGACTAAATTGATCATTGAGTAGCGGGGGCAAAATAGCAGACACCGTGATAGCAAACCAGTTGACTGGCCATAAAAAATGATCCTCAACCACCTTTAGA
>JBDRPH010000045.1:0-3210 GCA_043827245.1 Minisyncoccota bacterium
CTGGATTGGAACCAAAGGGCGAATAAACCGAAGGTGCTTGCGGCAAACCAGCCAGCAACGCCGCTTCTGCTAAATTTAAATCTTTGGCGGATTTATGAAAATATCTCCAAGCCGCTTCTTCAACTCCATAAGTTGAACCGCCATAAGCTACTTGATTGAGGTACATTTCCAAAATCTCATCCTTGCTATAAACTCCCTCTGCAACTACGGCTAGGACCAATTCGCGTAATTTGCGCTGCAGTGTTCTTTCTGAACTGAGTAAACGATTCTTAACTAATTGCTGAGTAATCGTAGAACCGCCCTGCTCAATTTGCTCGCCCTTGGTATTGGCAATCGCGGCGCGAATAATACCCAGTGAAGAAAAGCCGTGGTGCTGATAAAAGTTTTTATCTTCTATCGCCAGTGTTGCTTGAATCATTGGTTGGGAAATTTCTGAAAGTGAAACGAGGGTGCGATTTTCATCATCATAAATACGAAACAAGATTCGACCATTTCTATCCAAAATTTTAGTAGTTAATAAAGGATCTTTGCGAACAAGATCTGAGACTGATGGCAAACCAGCAAAAATATAACTGTATCCCCACCAAGCTATAAGCAAAATTGTTAGAGTCGATAAAAAAGCAAAACTCTCTCGCCAATGCAAACGAGTGGATGTTGTAACAATCGATTCTGACTGTTCAGTTTGGCCACTCATGGATGGCAACCAACCTACTGATTCTTGTTGTTTGCGGGGGCGGCCGCGGCGGCGGCGCAACCCTACCCACTGCAACAACTTATGCCACACGAGACCCAAAAAATTAGTTTGAAAATCAGCCCAGCGCCGCCAACTCTTCTTTTTTCCCTCAAGAAAACCTCGCCAGCGCTCCAAAATAGAGATTTTCTTGCGCGGCCGCCCCTTTCCCCTTCGCCAGCCAACCATTTTTAAGAAACGATCAATTTTTTGTTCCCGCTCATCCAACCAACGATAAATCGCTTTCTCATTTTTCTTATAACGAGCTAAGTAATTCTTACGCGCGTGATACCACCACGATTTACGCGGCCGCCCGCGACCTTTTGACGAAGAAAATAATTTTTTGAAATTTATTTTTATTTTTGTAAAAAAAGAAATATTTTTGGAAATAATAATTGAACGAGAAGCTTTTGTTTTTTTTCTGCGTGATTTTTTCGAATTTTTTCCCACCATGTTGGTAAAAATTATAGTGAGCTAGCTAGCACTGCGCAAGCACCCAGTTTCCAAAAATAGCTACCAATTTTAATAATTTAGGAAAACTAAAAAATATTTGCCGTTTGAAAAAAAATAAAAAGGAGTAAAAATCATTTCGCAGGATTATCTCGCTCTTGTTGAAGAAATTTTAAAGCGGCCAAATAAAAATCTATATGCTCATGAGCTCTCTTTGCCTCCGCTTCATTAATTGCCAGCTGAGTAGCTTCTTCATATGAAATATTTTCATCTCTAGCAATTCTTTTTATACCATATATATAAATCAGCTGCCTTTACAGGAACTCTGCCAAATTTTTTATATTCCGCTTTTCTTTTTTTCTGCTCTTCTTTGGAAATTTCTGGTAATTCGATCATGTTAAAAATATTTTAACACGAAAATAAACCTAAATCGGGCAAGCGCCGGTGTCACATTTCAACTGCTCCAAATCAATGTCTTCTAACACGCCCTCTTCGTCATTAATCTCGCGGATTACCTTCATGAATTCGCTAGCATTGAGCGCCTCCTCTGGCTGATATTCATAAGCCGTAGAATCAATCTTGGGCATAACGCTGCAGGTTCTAATTTGCGGTTGATACTTTTTGAGCATTTTTTTGAATTCTTTGAAACTGACTTTTTCTGGATCGTATTTCAAAGTGTAAGACACTTGATTGCCAGTATCTGGTACCAACGGTTGACCATTCTCATCCACTCCGCGAATCCAATATTTTTCCAACAGCATCAGCCATTGATATTGTTCTTCAGGGGTTGCTTCGGAAGCCGTTAATAATTTTCCATTCATGCCCAAACGACAAATCTCTGGCTGAGTGGGGAAACCGATCACGGTCGTTCCTTTATAGCTTTTTAATTCTTTAACCGGATAGCCCATTTTTTTATATTTTTTGACCAAAGGATCGTCGTTGCTAAACTGCACCCAGCGCATGTACTCGCGCATGGCTGGCAAATGAGCACCTTCCGAGAGAGCAAATAATTTGGAAGTCGTGCCGGCTGGTTTAATAGTGGTGTTAGTGTGAGGAGAATTCACCCCCAACTTCTTGGAATAACTCTCCGCTTCTTCTACCACCGCTCTTTTGAAACGCGACAGCGTCAACCAGAAATCTTTGGCTTTTTTCTCATCGATCACATCTCTAAAACTCAAACCAAAGGCATTCCAAGCATATTCGTGAATGCCAGTCATACCCACACCAATACGATTGGTGCGCTTTACTTCGCGAGCATAGAGTGAATCCATCGTATTAACCCGAATTAAGGCACGAGTAGCCGCTCTGAAAGCCTCTTCAGCTGCATCGACATCGGGAGCATGATAAGGCACTACATCGGCAATGACACAATAACCGCCCAACATATTGAGCGTAATCTCGCCACAAGGATTGGGAATCTGCGTGTAATATTTAGCATTCACTCTTTTGGCGATATTGGCCAACATTTTTTTGGTTTTAGGAGCTGGTTGATATTTCTTGCTATCAGCATATTTGCCATCCGTGTAGCCATTAAAACCTTTGTCGTTCTGCACATATTTGTGTTGATTGATGAAACCAGGTTCCCCTGTTTTGTCAAAGTATGAGGCATGCATGATTGCTTCTAAAACTTTTCTGGAATGTCTAGTTTTCTGTTTCCAGAATTTATCATCAACTGCCACACTGTTATTAGCCGACCATAAAAAACCACCGCGCTTGATGGAAATAAAGTCAAAAATTTCTGGATCAGTCCAAGTTTTGGTAGCGATCCTCGCCGCCCGACGTGCGCCGCCTACCAAAACACACTCTGATAAATAGTGATCTACGTAAATAGTTTGTTTCCATAATGGAATACCGGCATTTTTAACGGTTGCCACTTTTTGAATAGCTTGCATGAGTGGCCTGGGACCAGAGGCCGGTCGGTTTTGCATGCCTCTAATTTTGGAACCCTTGGGTCTGATCTTGGAAAAATCGATAATTAATAAATTATCTTTGTATTTTTTCTCATAAGCCATAGTTTCTATTTTTTCCAC
>JBDRPH010000046.1:0-3320 GCA_043827245.1 Minisyncoccota bacterium
ATAAACACTTCTGGTTCTATGGACCTGGAAGGTTGGGCTCATCTTTTAAAATATGACACCAGTTATGGACAATTTTCTGATGATATCAAAATAGATGTTCAGCAAACCAAAGATCAAGTTACCGACGAGAATCCTGTCTTGGGTACTTTGTTGATCGGTGGTCAACCAATTACAGTGACTGCTCAACGCGATCCTGCCAAAATTCCTTGGAGCAAATTGGAGGTAGAAACCGTTATCGAATCAACCGGAGCCTTCAGAACTGCCCAGCAAGCTAATGCCCATCTTACTGCTGGAGCCAAACAAGTCATTATTTCTGCACCAGCCAAAGGTGATGGAGTAGAGATGGGTGTTTTGGGAGTTAATCAACTTGATTCCGAGCAAACTTTGCATTCCAATGCCTCTTGCACCACTCAATGTGTTGCCCCGATTGCCCAAATTATGGTGCAGAACTTTGGAGTAGAGAAGGCCACCCTAACTACGATTCATGCCTATACTGATGATCAAAAATTACAAGATGGATCACATAAAGATTTACGTCGTGCCAGAGCAGCAGCCGTGAACATTGTGCCCACTTCCACCGGAGCAGCCAAGGCCACTACTCAAGTTGTGCCAGAACTGAAAGGGTTGTTTGACGGCTTGTCTGTCCGCGTCCCCGTTGCCACTGGTTCACTATCAGATATGGTCTTTATTACCAAAAAAGAAACTACTGTCGAAGAAGTAAATCGTGTTTTTGAAGAAGCCGCTCAATCAGATAAATGGCAGGGAATTCTTGCCGCCACTCGAGAACCATTGGTTTCTTCTGACATCATTGGTCGATCAGAGTCAAGCATCGTGGATTTGGAAATGACCCAAGTAATTGGTGGCAATTTAGTCAAAATAATTAGCTGGTATGACAATGAATGGGGTTATTGCAATCGATTAATCGAGCAAGTGACTAAACTTTGAATATTTGACAAGTTTTTAACATATTAAGAAAAATCCCGATGAGGTTTACCCCTGCGCACAATGAGGTATAATTCCCGCATGACTCAAAAGAATAGCTCCGGCAAAATAGCCAAAAAAACAACCGCTAAATCAGCAAATTCTGCTCAGAAATCAGCAAAATCAGCTGAAAAACCAACAAGTTCTGCTCAGAAATCAGCAAAATCAGCTGAAAAACCAGCAAAACCGACTGAAAAATCAACCGGCACCTCATTGATTATCCCCAACGTCAAACTAACCATCACTCTGGCCAAAGCTCAAGTTGCTCAAAAATATGAACAAATCTTGAAACAACTATCCAAAAGTGTTGCCACATCTGGTTTTCGCAAAGGCAAAGTTCCCAGCAAAATTGCTGAAGAAAAACTAGGTCAGACCAAAATTATCGAACAAGTATTAGACGCCCTCCTACCTGAAGCTTATCAAAAAACCCTTCAAGAGAGCAAAAACACTCCCATTACTCAGCCAGAAATTTCGATCGTTTCAGTGGAAATGGGGAAAGATTGGATAGTAGAAGCAGAGTTCGCTCAATTACCAACTGTCAATTTAAAAGATTACCAGAAACACGCTAAAGCGGGTCTAAAAGCCGGAGAAAAAACTCTCGCTGAACAGAAAAAGGCTAGGGATAAAAACAATAAAGCAGGCCAAGCTGATAAATCCAAAGCCAAAGATAAAACCCCAAGCACTCCTCAGCCAGCCCCTACTGCTGACCAAGAAAAAGAGATTAAACTTCAGCATATTTTTCGTGAATTAGTCTTGCAACTCAAGCCTCAAGTGCCACAAATGCTTTTAAAACATGAAACTCAACATGAATTTGAGCATCTAGTCAGTCAGCTCAAACAGTTAAATATTTCTGTCGATGATTATCTCAAACGCAGAAGTATGGACATGGAAAAACTCTCCCAAGAATTAGCCGTTTCCACACTAAATAGTCTGCAACTGGATCTCGTTTTGGGAGCTATTGCCAAAGAAAAGAAGTTCACGACTACAGATCAAGACAGAGCCAAATATTTCGAGCAAATCAAAGACGAGAAACAACGCGAACAATTAAGCAAAGATCCTCACTATTTAGGTCATCTGGATACTAATTTGACCAAACAAAAAGTAGTGGACTATTTGCTAAAGATGTAGTAATCTCTGAATATCTGGGAATTTTTAAGTACTTTCTGCCCGACTTGACAGCTACCAGGCTAAGAACCTATAATACCTAGTATGGCAGGACAAACTAAATTGAATCCATTTGCTGCAGCAATGCAAGCTAACACTAGCACAGAGATGGCTAGCGTCGCTCCTGGCGATCAGGAAACTCCAACTGAACAACTTTTTGATAACGCTGGTGCAGTTCTACCAACCCTAGCTAATCAAAACGAATCAGATGGACAAGCAGATTTTGCCAAAGAACAAGAGGAGCTCAAAGAACAAGAACGAAAAGCCCAGCTAGCTCTAGAACGACACGCACTCATTAATCCAGACAATCAAACTAAAGTTTTCGAGGCGCAAGCCAGACAAGACAAAGTAGAAGAAGAACAGCTCATTGAGGAACTGCGTGCTTTGGCCGCTCAAAAACAAATCCCTCAAGTTGAACAACCCAAAGTGCTTGATGCACCAGTGACAATCACCGGTGATCGAGGAACCGACGCCAATGGTCTGTTCTCCAAAGCCAAACAATTAATCGAAAAGTTCATTCCACAAAACTGGGCTCAGACTTTCCAAAATAAGCAACGCAGAAAAGGCCCCGGAGCACAAACCAAGGCAGTTTGGGATACTTTTCATCATGAACGAGCTACCGGCGCTACCGGAGCCTAGTCTGTTTTAAACTTCCCCAAGAAAAAAATGTGAGCTCGAGGGGACTCGAACCTCTGACCTCTTCGATGTCAACGAAGCGCTCTAACCAACTGAGCTACGAGCTCGCACGCTAGGGATTATACCCAACTAATCTCGATTTCACAATTATCGAGGAGATGATATAATTGCCCCTTGTTGTTCTTGGGCCAAGAACGTTAAATAAGATGTCTTGCCCAGTAATTAATAGAAACATATAATAAACATAGTGATTCAAAACAGAAATACACGCGGCAGAAGAGTAAAAGACTTTATTAAGGCCAATCATCACATTCGTTTTCCTCAGGTAAGAGTCTTGGCAGAGAGAGGAGAGGCTCTGGGGGTAATGACTACCGCCGAAGCCATGGAAAAAGCCAGAGAGGCCGATAAAGACTTAGTTTTGGTCACTGAACAGGCACAGCCGCCGGTCGTTAAAATTATTGAGTTGTCGAAGTATAAATACCAACTTCAGCAAAAAAAAGCTGAGGATCGGAAACATGCCAAGACACAAGAGCTCAAAG
>JBDRPH010000047.1:0-10333 GCA_043827245.1 Minisyncoccota bacterium
TTTCAACTCTATAGGAAGCAACCTTATCAAGAGACATCCTTGAAATGAGAAAATCCTTCCCAAGATACTCAATAACAGATTTACCAGAATAAAAGTAGTGTTCCCTTGTAGATTTCTTTAAGTCCTGTTTACTGCTTTGAAATGTGTTAATTAATTTTTCAATTGTAATTTATTTCAGATCAATAATTTCTGCACTATTACTGTCAATATCATAAATTGCAATATTGGCTTTAGTGACTTTTTTGCTTAATTTCGCCTTAGAAAGCGATCCTGGATTAAGAACCAGGGTTTTTCCTATAACTTCGTTTCTTACCTGGTGAGTGTGGCCAGTAACTATCAAATCATATTTTTGGCAATCTATGAGAGATTGTAAAATGACTTTGTCGTGACCATGGAAAATGGATATTTTTCTTGTTTCAACTTCCAATTCAAAGACTATTTTAGGAGCAAATTTAATCGGGTTGGTTAAGTTTGAATTTCTCTCAATAATTCTTTTAATATCTCCTTCATTATTTCCAAAAACACTTTTAACAGGAACAACTAGATTTAATTTTTGACATTTAGCATCAAAGTATTCAAGAGTATAAGGACACACCCAGTCACCACCATTTAGAATCATACCTACGCTTTCTTCTTTAAATACCTCTAGAGCTTGATCTAATTCATCTAAGTGATCATGAATATCTGAAATTATTCCGATTTTCATATCTTTCTCCTTTAACTTTTTAAACTTTCAAACACTTCATAAATGTCCCCTGCTCCGAGAGTGAGGAAGACGTCGCCGGGTTTGAGTTCAGTTTTGAAGTAATTGGCCAAGCTTTCATTGGTGCCAAGATTTTTAGCCTTAATATTGGGATATTTTTCTTCGATAGCTTCGCAAAGAGTGGTGCTGGAAACGGTAGGGTCGGCTTGCTCGCGAGCGGAAGAGAAGATGTCGGTCATGACGACTTCAGTGGCATCGGCGAATGAGTCGACGAATTCAACAAAGAGTTGCTTGGTTCTGGAGAAGGTGTGTGACTGGAAAGCAATTACTTTTCGCTGTGCCGGGTACCATTCGTTGAGAGCTTTGATCGCGGCCTTGATTTCATGCGGGTGATGAGCGTAATCGTCAAAGCATTGAATACCGTCAATCAGGCCAATATTTTCAAATCTTCTGGCGGTGGAACGAAATTGATCGAGGTTGTGATTGGTGAGAGCGGCGGGATTGAGTTGAGCACAGGCGGCGATGGCGGCCAGAGCATTGAGAGCGTTGAATTTACCGGGAACCTGCAATTTTAATGAGTATTCTTGATCTTGGTAGTTGAAGGTGGATTGAGTGTGACCGGCTTGAGATTGATAATTTGTCAGTTGAAAATCGGAGAACTCAGCTTCACCAAAAGTGATGATTTGAGCGGGTGATTTTCTGGCCAGTTGCATGAGTTGTTCGTCATCATTGTTGACGATTAAGGCTCCCCCATGATTAATTTGCTCAAAAAATTTACTAAAAATTTCTTTAGTGTGATCAAAATCTTTGTAAACATCAGGGTGATCAAAACGCAAATTGGGAGTGACGATCATGAAGGGCTTCAGGTAAGCGAAACGAGGAGTAATCTCGTTGGTTGGATTGATGACGGTGGGATCTTCCACGTATTCATCTGCTTCGGCCACAAAGTATTTGGCATCAGTCCAAGCGCCAGTTCTATCTATGCCAGGGATGTTACCCACTCCCACCGAAAAGGAGGGATTCATGTGCAAGGAACTCAAAATCCAGGTAATCATGGCAGAAATGGTGGATTTACCCCCTACTCCGCAAACAGCAATGCCTTGTTTTTGATTAAAAAAGAAAGCTAAAGCTTGGGCATGAGTAATGGTGGGGAGATTATTTTCTTTAGCCCAAACAACTTGAGGATTAGTTTGACCGCCATGTGCACCAGTGTGAATGACGCAATCAACGTCGGCTGGCAGTGGAGTAGTAAATTCGGTGTCGACTGTTAAACTCAATCGATCTAATTGAAATTTGGTCGGAAAATCTTCTGCAACGTCACTCCCCCTGACTTGTTTGCCTGCGTCAAGCAAAAGCTGAGCCAACGAGGTCATGGCGACGCCCTTGATGCCTACTAAATAGAAAGAATTGTATTGCAAAAGATCCATATTATTTTTTCTTGTTTAAAGCTTGTTTTACCACAGCCTCTTCACTCCAAGGATACTCTACTTTACCGTAAGCCATGCTTTTTTCTGGTCCTTTGCCAAAGAAAGCGACCAGATCGCCTCGGCGTGCTAGTTTATTGATAGCGAAATCAATGGCTTGTTCACGATTGGCAATAGAGACAATGCGGTTATGACCATTAGTGAGTTGTTCTTTCATTTGACGGATAATTGACCAAATGTCTTCGGTGCGCGGGTCTTCCGCGGTGAAGACTGCTAGGTCAGCTAGATTCACTCCGATTTGGCCCATCAGGGGGCGTTTGGTGTAGTCACGCAGACCCGCGCACCCATAAACGGCAATCAGGCGACCGGTGAGTTTTTCTTGACGCATATATTTTTTGAGTGATTCCAAGGCCTCTTCTAGAGCATTGGGGGTATGAGCAAAATCAATCACGACTTGGAAACCACGCTTATTGGGAATGAAATCCATGCGTCCTTCTACGCCAGTAAAATCCTCGATGCCTTGGGCAACTTGCTCAGTACTCAAATTAAGTTGAGTGGCAATAGCAATCACGAGTCTGGCATTCATTTGGTTGTATGCTTCTGGTAGTTTTTTCTCTAAAACGTCGCGGATTTTTTTTGGCAAGTGAATAGCGGCGTTGTAACTAATAATTTTATTTTTACTACTCAAATATTTTTTTAATTTAGTAAACGACTGGTCATCCTCGTTCAAGACTATTGTTTTGGCCTTAGTGATCATCATGGCCTTGGCTTCTAAATAATTTTGGTAATTGAGATGATAATCAAAATGTTCGTGAGTAATATTAGTTACTCCAGCAATTAATGGCTGGATGCCCCACAAACGATTTTGGTAAGCTCCATGAGAAGTAAATTCCAATACGAGATAATCCATGCCAGCGTCAACCATGCGTTTCATGATTTTTTGTAAGTCATGAGCATCAGGGGTAGTGACATGAAACCCAGTGTCAATTTTTTCATCACCGATATAAGCGGCCACGGTAGACAGTAGGGCCACTTTTTTACCAGCTGATTTCAAGATTTGATAAAGTAGAGTTGAGGAAGTAGTTTTTCCATCTGTGCCAGTAATGGCAATAATTTTTAGCTTGCGGGCTGGCAAACCATAACGCAATGAGGCCGGTAGGCCCTTGAGTAAGCCAGTTTTGAAAAAATGATACCAAAATTTGAGAAAGTAGATCGACTCTTTCATGATTTTTTATTATACCAGTGTTACGCCTCCTGTCAGAAACTAAGCTTAAACTAAACTTATGTTTGCCAAATGTTCTTCAATGGTGATGACCGGTCTGGAAGCTGTTCCAGTCGAAGTAGAAGTGGATGGCACTCGAGGCCAACCAGCTTTAATCATGATTGGCTTGCCAAACAAAACGGTGGATGAGGCTAAAGAGCGTATTTCTTCTGCTCTACAAAATTGTGGAGTGAGAATTCGCAGTATCAGAACTGTTGTCAACTTGGCTCCTGCTGAGGTGCGCAAAACTGGTAGCGCCTTGGAATTGGCCATTGCAGTGGGTTTGCTCAAAATGTATGGAGAGCTTGGCTGGGACACTGCCCAAACTATGTTTTTTGGTGAGTTATCATTGGACGGCAGTCTCAAACCGGTTAAGGGTTTGTTTCCCATGGTACTTGCCGCTCAAGAGCTGGGAATAAAGCGGATTTTTTTCCCACAAGCTAACGTGAGAGAAATTTCCATGATTGAAGGACTGACTCTTTATCCGATGAGTCACCTGCGAGAATTATTATCTTTTAAAAATGAATCACCAAAGCCCCTAATTAAGTCTGTTGCAACTAAGTTGAAAGTAGAAACTGATGTTTTGTCACAAATGGTGGGTCAAGAGCAAGCCAAGCGAGCCATTCAGATTGCGGCGGCAGGCCGACATAACATTTTGCTGATGGGCTCCCCCGGTGCCGGCAAAAGCATGTTAGCCAAGGCAATGCGCAGCATCCTGCCGCCGCTCACCAAATCCGAGTCAATCGAGGTAACCAAACTTTATTCGCTTAAAGGCTTGGCTCAAACGGGTTTGATTGTCCAGCGCCCTTTTCGAGAGCCACACCACTCCACTTCGACAGTGGGCCTGTTGGGCGGCGGACGCTTTCTTCAACCAGGAGAAATCTCACTAGCTCATCAAGGAGTATTATTTCTAGATGAATTTACTGAGTATCAAAGTGCCGTACAAGAAGCACTACGCCAGCCGCTAGAAGATGGCCACATCACCATTACTAGAGCCGTGGGCAGTGTGAGGTATCCAGCGCGCTTCATGTTAGTGGCCGCGGCCAATCCCTGTCCTTGTGGTTATCAATATCACGAAGCAAAAGTTTGTAAATGTACTTCCAGAGAGGTTGCCAATTATCAAAAACGTCTCTCAGGACCTATCTTGGATAGAATTGACTTACAACTAAAGATTCAGTCGATTGATCCCCAACGCTTCATCGAACCTGAACAAGTCCTCCATCAAACTCAACGAGCTCGAGAAGCTGTCAGCACCGTTCAAACTCTTCAATTGGAGCGACAGCAAAAAGCCAACGCCTTTTTGAGTTACAAAGAACTGCAAAAATTTGCTCAGATAGAGCCTGTTGCTTGGCAATTTTTATCTCAAGCCGCCAAAAAATTTCTATTATCTAGTCGTGGCTATCTCAAGGTTTTACGAGTGGCTAGAACAATTGCTGATTTAGAAAAAAGTGAGGAGGTTAATAAAAAACACGTCGTAGAGGCGTTGGCTTATCGCATTAATTGAACTAGGATTACTCCCCCGCCCAGCAAGAAGCAGTACCAACTGAAAAAAGTGAATCTAGCTTGGGAAATAAGTTTTTTTAGGATTTTTAAACTCAATAAACTAGTCACCAAGGTTCCCAAACCGCCAGCTAATAAAATCGTCCCGGCCGGAAGGGCATGGTGTTCGGTAAAAAGTTTGAGCATTTGCCAAGCACTAGCTCCCAAAATAGCAGGGATGGCCAGCAGAAAAGTGAAGGCAAAGGCTTTTTGTCGATCCAGTCCCTGAGATAAACTACCCAACAGAGTAGCTCCAGATCGAGAAATACCAGGAATAATTGCCACAGCTTGAAATAAGCCGATCATTAAGCTCTTTGTAGGTGTCAATTCATTGGTTTTAACTATCGGTTTATCCATAAATTTTTGAATAAACAAATTAATAAAACCAGTGAGTAATAGAAAAGCGCCTACCAAAAGCGGCACAGCCACTACCAGGTCAACCAATTCTTGACCCAGCAGTCCGGCTACAATTGCTGGAATAGTGGCCAATCCTAGCCACTGATAGTCTTTAAACTTTAATTTTTTGATATCTGGCCAAAAGAAAATAATAATAGCCACGAGGCTAGCGGCATGAAGAAAAACTTCAAAAAATAAACCAGGCTCTTGCAACCCTAGCCAATATTGAGCTAAAGCTAAATGACCCGAACTGGAAACGGGTAAGAACTCAGTTAAGCCCTGCACTAATCCTAGTACTAGGGCTTGATCAATATTCATAAATTATTTTTTCTTTTTGTTCTTGGTAGAAAAATCTTCATACCAATCTTCCAACACTTGTTCGACTAGTTTCTTACCACCCAAGCCAAGAGCCAGGCCAAAACCCAAAGTCAAGGTGGCGACTAGACCGATGAACATTGCTGTTAAGAATTGTTCGGCAATACCCAATTCAGAGAAAGCCGACATGGCAGCCAGTGTTACTACAAAATAGCCGGCAATTTTGCCCATCACTCGACTAGTTTTTTGGTCAATAGCTCTTACACTATTTTTGACTAAACTCTCTACCCAGCCAGCTACTAGTACACCAAAGAGCAAAATGAAGATGGCTGAAATGACACTGGGGATGTAACCTAAAATGTTTTCCAATACTACAGTTACAGAGCTTAGGCCCAAGATAGCTACCATGATGTAAATGACAACCAAGACACTCACCCAATAAAAAAGATTGGCAATGCTTTCTTGAATTCTTTGACCGATTTTTTCGTCTTGAAAAGCTAATTGTAAGGGGGTTTTATCAATCATCTTGGCGAAGCTCACGGCTTTTAAAATTTTTTGTACTAAGCCACGTACCGCCTTAGCCAATAGCACGCCGACTACCAAAGCAGTAAAAGCTCCCAAAATTCTTGGCAATAAAAGTGCCAAGCTATTGAGAGTCGTAGTTGCTAAATAGTTCCAGGAGTTTTGTAGAGCTTCGTTCATCTTATCCTTTCTTTACAATTTATTATAATTTACTTTTTTTTGCGCACAACTCGTAAGCCGGATTCTGTTTAAGCAAGATTTATCTATGCCGAAGCTTGATGACCTCTCCCGCCGAAGCGGGACATAGGGAGTAGGTCCATTAAGGTCAAGTTCGTTCGTTGCAGCCGGGAGGATTGCCCTCCCGCCGAGGCGGGATACCCAGAAGCTTGGTCGTTTCACTCGGCGCCACCCGATTCGTCACTGTTGCTCTGACTGGCTTCCAATTAGCCGAGGCTTTTTGGAATCTTCGCCTTTCGGCGAACACCGTCTACTCTGCTGTCCGGACTTTCCTCTTTTAGCTTCTTTTTTTGATTGAGTCAAAAATTAAAGTTTCAAAGTGCTTGCCCGGTTGTGCGCTCCTATATTATAGCTTTATGGGAATAATAAAGCAATCTAATTTGGGCCTTATTTTAGCCTGGGAGTAATGATTTCCCACACCTTTTCCTCGAGATTATCTTGATCAGCTTTAAACCAATCAATTTGAGCCTGTTTTCTCCACCAGGTTTGTTGGCGTTTGGCATATTTCAGTTCTGCCAAGGCCCAATTTTCCCTGAGTTTTTCTAGTGCCAGTTTACCGTTTAGATATTGATTGATTTCTTGATAACCCAAACTAGCTTTGGCTTGCAAAATTGGAGTGGGATGATGAAATTCAAATTGTTTGACTTGAGCCATTACTCCTTGTTCGAGTCGATCTTCCACGCGTTGAATAATTTTTGCCTGAAGAGTTTTGACCGGCAACTGTAAACCAATCTGGACTATTGGATTTTTTGCAGTCAGAGATTTAGTCGTTAATGATTTGATTGGTAGTTTGGCAGAAGCCAACTCGATGGCTCTAATCAGTCGTCGCGGATTGTTTCTATCAGAGTGATTCATTTTTTCCCAGCGAGCGGTCCAAGCTTGTTTGAGCTTAGTTTGCAGTTGAGTCAGAGATTTGAGAGCAAGTTTTTTTCTCAATTGTTGATCAGGCTTAATGTTGACAGTGGTTGCGGGATTGAAGATTTGTTGGTGATAAAGTCCAGTGCCGCCCACCACGATCAGCGCTGTTTTTTCATCAACAGTTTGCCAGAGGATATTAAAAAGTTTTTGAAAATGAGCTACTGACCACTCTTCCTCACCCGTAACACAGGCAACGCCATGTAACTCAATCGATCGATTGGCTTTTTGAAAATAGGGATAGAGAAAGCGATCATTTTTCATTTGCTGAAAATCAGCAGGAACATCAGCGCCAGTGAGAATCTCCAGTCCTTGAAAAACTTGTTTAGAATCAGCAGAAAGTAATAAAACTTTTTTAAAGCCTTTCTTAATTAATCGCTCAGCTAGTTTGAGTGCTAAGCCAGTTTTGCCAGTGGCGGTTTGACCGACGATGGTTAACAACAGTTTTTTTTCCATAACTAAACTACTTTCGGCCGGACAGACAGATTATCTTTGTTAATGATTTGATCTAAAATATCCCAACGCTTCTTTTTAACAGTATACGGGATGTCGTCTTCATAAAGTCGATAGGCTGCCGTACCAGGGCGAGGTGAGTACATGGCCACAAAACCAACTTTCCAGTTGGCACTCTTAACAATCTCGACTGTTTCAGCAAACTCTTCATCTGTTTCACCAGGAAAACCAACGATGATGTCGGTGCCCAGTACGATCGAAGGGTCCCCTGCCACCAATTTTTTAGCAATTTTTAGATAATCAGCCTTGGTATAACCACGATTCATGCGACTCAAAACAGTGTCACTACCCGATTGAATTGGTAAATGCACATAACGATCAATTTTCTGATTGTTAACAACTTCCTCAATTAGCTCATCATGAAAATCCCAAGGGTTGCTACTCATAAAACGAATCATCTTAATTTCTTCAAATTGGCTAATGGCTCTGAGTAGCTTGACGAATGGTGGAGTGCCTTTGGGTTTGGTATATTGAGAGGCATTGGAGGGAAGATCATCTTTGGTTAGTTTTTCTTCAGCCATTAGCATTTTACGCAGACCAATCCCCACCTTTTCTAGTCCCCAAGAATTAACGTTTTGACCAAGCAGTGTTAGCTCGCTATAGCCTTTGGCCACCAAATCTTTAACTTCTTCCATAATCTCGTCCATACTGCGCGATTGCTCACGACCGCGTGAATAAGGCACGATGCAATAAGTACAAAAAGAATTGCAGCCAGCAGAAATTGGTATCCAAGCGTGTTTTTTATCACGTCGAATCGCTGCCTGATTAAAACCCACTTCGTTAACCGGCAAGATCTCATCGATGGCAGGCATCATTTCCATGATTTTATTTTTACCGTGATGCAACATACAGCCAGTAAAAATGATCTTGGGTCGTGGTTTTTTCTGCTCTTTAAAATAAGCAACAATACTATTAACATAAGCTCGCGCTCGATGTTCAGCACGTTGACGAATAGCGCAGGTATTGATCACCACTTCATTAGCAGTCTTCCAACTATCAGCCAATTCATAACCCCTTGCCTCGTAATCTCCGGCAATGCGTTCTGAATCACTTTTATTGGATTGACAACCAAAAGTATGAATGTAATAAGTCTTTCTCACTGAGGCACGGATGGGATTCGAACCCACGAACGGAGGTTTTGCAGACCTCGCCATTAGACCACTCTGGTACCGTGCCATCGGTCGTAGCTGGATTATACCGTCAAGAATAGAAAAGATCGAGGGAGTTACTTCAAGAATAGCGATTTATAGGGTCTTACCTTATAATTTGACACTATGAACGCCATCAGTTACAGAATTAAAATCGAATGGAGTCATCTTCAAGCACTGGGAGTTGGCTTGCGTCGTTTGCTTACGGCTTACACGATTTTTTTAGTAGCAAGTCCGATGTTGGGTCTTTTTGTTAATACTTTTTTATGGCGACAAAGTGGCGGTGTATTATTGATTGCTCTCTATGATTTAGGTTGGGTGTTTGGTTTGCCCGTCGGTTTTTTGATCAATGGTTTATTACTTCGCAAAATTCAGATTAAATATCTTTATGCAATCGGGGTGGTACTACAAGCTATTGGCTCTGCCCTAGCTATTTTTAGTGGTGTTTTAGCGCCCTTGCCAGTATTAATTTATGGACTGCTTTATGGTGTTGCCTCCGGATTTTTTTGGGGTAATCAAAATACACTTGAGCTTCATTTGAGTCGTGGTCGCGATCGTAATTTTTACAATCACTTTTATTATGTGATCGATTTGTTGATCAGTGTGGTTATGCCGGTTGTTATTGGTTGGCTAATTGTGGTTGGAGAAAATTTGGGTTTATATCAAGCAGAATCTGCCTACAAGGTATTGATGGTGATAGCGTTAATTCTGTTGACAACTAGTGGGATTTTAGTGGCCTCTTTTCCTATGCCAACAATTAAGGTAAAGAAACTACGTTTAAAAAAACCATCCAAAAATTGGCAATACGTGCGCTTGCATCATTTTTTATTTAATCTCATGTGGGGAGTTAATTTTTTTCTACCAGCCTTTCTAATTTTATATTTTGGTAGCAAAGAAGGAATTTTGGGCACGATGAAGTCATTAGCTTCTATTTTGGCTGCTGGGGCAATGTATTTACTTGGACGCAAAGCAAAACTCAAACACACTGTGCGAGTAGTGGCTTTAGCCAATGTTTTATATTTAATTGGTTGCCTAGTGCTCATTTGGCAGTTTTCTTGGTTGGGGGCGGCGATTTATTTGATTACTGTATTAATCTCTAGTCCAATTCGTTTTTCTACCAGCTACACCGTGATTATGGAAATTATGGATGCTGAGGACGGAGTACTGGACGGTGAAACCGACTATGCAGTAGTATTTGATAATGAGCTCTTTTTTAATTTGGGTAGAGCAGTTTCTATTTTATTTTTTCTAGCGGTAATGACTATCTCTTTAGAAGGAGCTTTAAAATGGGTACCATTAATTATGGCTTTCATGCAGTTTTTGGCACTAATTCCGTTGAATCATCTTACCAAACAGGTGA